>NZ_JAVJNP010000133.1:0-35077 GCF_040217205.1 Coleofasciculus sp. A1-SPW-01
GGAGGGGGAACGAGTCATGGATGAGAGTTTCTTCATCTGCTTCAATGCTCACTATGAGATGATTGAATTTACGCTCCCTCCAGGATTGCAAGCCAGAGAATGGGTGGTGGTGATTGACACCGACAAGCCTCGCTTTGTCGAGGAGGAGATTAGCTATACCGAGGATAAGCCGATTCCAGTTACCGCGCGATCGGTGATGGTATTGCGACGGCGATAAGTTAGCTGTAGAGACGTTGCCTGCAACGTCTCTACTCAAATGAAAATTAAACCGCGCTCCCCGTGTATCGAATCAAGCGTAAAAATCATTATCTAGGGTTTTCTCAGACTACTAAGAATTTGCTTCCACGCATCAACAACGGTTCGTAAATCTGACGGCAAACTTTCATAAGACAGATCGTTAAACTTAACCGTACCATCCCGGCTCGTCACTGTGTAAGTGATGAAATCAGCACCGCCTGTGGTTGAGGGATAACTCAAATTCTTGAATTGGGCAAACTCCTCTAATTCGATCAATCGCTGAAACTGTAGCACCATCGGCGGCAGCACAAAAGCATCAACCTCATTATTCATATCCTCCTGTGGATCGATCATTACTCGCCCATCCCCATACAAAACTATCTCTCTGGTTTCCCCAGCAATACCACCTTGGCGAATTTCCCGAAACACTATATCTTGATTTGGCGGTAATGGAGGTGGTAATTCACGCTTAGAAATGGGTACAGGTTTAACACCTTGTTCCGGTAATGGGGGTAAGGGGATAAAATTCTTTGGGTCAAATAGCTGGACGAGAAAACCATATTCATCCGTTATATAAACCCATCGGTTTGTTCCATCACTCACCGTTATTTCCCATCCGGGAATTGTAACCGGGTTTTCCAACGAAGACAAACTGGATGTTTCATCGTCATACGCCCATTCTGCGTATTTAAACATGACAATCTCCAATTCGCTTGTGGATAATCTCGTCATCTCAGAGGCTTTTCTCAATACCGGATCAGTAACTGATGCAGGTAAACTTGCTGGAGTTCTATAGTCGTCTAACTTAACCAGTTGACCCCATTCATCCGTTAAAAAAACCCAATGGTTTGTTTCCGAACCAACGGTGACTTTCCAGCCTGAGATTATAATCTGATCACAAGCATGGGGATAGGTCGGGAAGTAACAGCCATATGCCCATTGCCAGGGTTTAAAGGTAACAATAGTTAGCGCCTCTGGAGATAAGCCTGTTGCTTTCGATACTTTTTCTAATAAAACATCAGCAACTTGATCGGGTAAGCGATCGCTTGTATTGATGTCGTCAGCTAATTCCTTAACGGGGACTGGAATAGCGCTGTTATCCGTAGCGATACTGCGATGGGGAAAAATGAACTGGCTCCCCCCAATTACAACACTGATTAAACTGAAAGCCGTTATCCCTTTAAACCGAGTCGTCCACCCATTTTTCTGCATCGGTTTCATTGCCAACGTCCCCTCATAAATTATCTAGAATTGCTTAATTTGTCGGGGCGGGTTGATAATCAAACCTTGTCTGGCAATATTTTAATTCGATTCAAACCCTGCACCCACAGTAACTGGTATAATCCAGTGGATGAGAGAATAGACGCTGGTAAGGTAACGGTTAGTTCCCCATCAGTAGATGTTATCAAAGAAAGGCAGATAGAACTCCGCCTTCCCCAATACGTACCGACGTTGAGCTGACAGGGATAACCGATTACATCTCGCGTACTAGCGGTTGACCATCTTTCACTTCACCAACTAGCACCACATTAGCCACACCGACGAATAAACCATTCTCTAAAACACCAGGAATATTATTAATCGTCTTTTCTAATTCACCGGGGTTATCAATCGAATCAAAGGTAACATCAATCACCATATTTCCCTGATCCGTTACCACGGGTCCCGCTTTCTTGACCCCCATCCGTAATTCGGGTTTGCCCCCCAATTTCTCGATCGCCCGCATCACTGGGGCATACGCCATCGGAATAACTTCTACAGGCAGTTTAAATGTGGAACCCAGCCGCTCAACCAGCTTACCACTATCCACCACCACAATAAATTGGGCGGCGAGAGAATCCACCACTTTCTCACGAGTATGCGCGGCACCACCGCCTTTAATCAAATTCTTTTGCGGATCAACTTCATCAGCGCCATCAATGGCAACATCAATATGATCCACCGCATCTAAGCTGGTTAAAGGAATACCATGCTCTTTAGCTAACACTTCTGCCTGAAATGAGGTGGGAATCCCTTTGATATCTTTCAGTTCCCCTTTTTTGATGCGATCGCCGATATACTGAATCGCATACGCCGTGGTTGAGCCTGTACCTAAGCCAACAATTGTCCCGGATTGCACCCGTTGGGCCGCTGCTTTACCGACTTCTTGCTTCATCACCTTAACCGGGTCAGTTTCTGCACTCATACTAAAATGTCCTTCTTGGTTATGAATTACTGGGGATGGGCCTTATGTCATCGTTGGGTTAACGATGCCCAGATTTCAGAATGTCACCCCAGAAGTAAGGGTATCATTGTCGGTCGGTCTTTAGCGATCACCATTGCCTGAAATTTGGCAACAAAGACGGACACGGCAAATTGGCAGCAGAAAACACTGCGTTTACCGTGTCCTACGGTTAGCGCGGGTTGTCTAACGCCGCTTTTGTCGCTAGACGAGTTCAGTGGGTTTGGCTTTTGATTTAGAGCAACTCTAGGAATTATTCGGTTGCGCCGATAAAAGTTCCTTGAGTTTTGCCAAATCATCCGCCCACCGGGGGTCAGGTTGAACTGAACCCGAATCGGGTGTTGGAGTATTCCGTTTGGATTTTTTACCCCCTCCCCGACGTCCAGAGGCACCACCACCACCCCCAGATGGGCGAGCTTCCTCCTCATTGGAACTTTTTGACTTGGGCTGGGCTTTTTCGATTTTCAAGGCGCTGTCTTTAAAGACGTGACCGTTGAATTTCTCAATAATTTGCTCAGCCAACTCATCATTGGGAACGGTGACAAAACCAAATCCGCGACATTTCCCCGTTTTGCGATCTTTAATCACTTTGGTGGAAACCGATGGACTAGCTTCGGCAAAAATGGCTTGCAGTTCATCGCGATCAACGGGTTCTTTTGGCAGGTTGCCAACGTAAAGACGAACGGACATGAAGGATACCTCCAGATGTGATTGAAATTTAAATCCATGAGCATACACCAGCAATTGGATTGAAACAGGATAGAGGAAAGGATTGAACGATTTCTACGTCCAGATAATTTTCCACTGATCCTGACCAACCTCAACAGCACAGACTGATGTAGTAAAATCAAACTCTTTTGACCATTTACACGGTTTAGCTACGACCCCTTTGTGAACTCCGGGTCGTCATATCAGGTTTGAAGCTAATGCTTTGGCTCGTAACTCTAATTATTACAGAATATTTACACTATTGTTAACCTAACACGAGTTGCCGCAGGCAAGCTAGTATATCAGAAAGTTTGGGGTCTTTTACCAGATGTGAATGATTTAGCCGCTTTGTCAATGCGGTGAAGCTGGGAGAGAAGAAATTAAATGAGGACTTGAGGAGTTATCCGAGCAGTATGGGGGCTCGTAAGTACAAACAGTGGCGGATGCTATGAGATAGGGGTGTGGTAAAGGATTCAACCGATGCGATCGCGCCCCCTAATGATTCAACCTTCCCCTTCAACTCATCGGTTTGATCTTCACTCCAATGTCCTCGATATAAAATCCCTAAACCCCCTGGATTCAGGAAGGGTAACGCATAGTCCGCACAAGCCGATGCCGAACCCACAGCCCGAACCAGGGCGATGTCATACCGTTGGTGATGCTGACGGTGTTGTCCAACTTTTTCCGCCCGACCCAGTACAGTTGTAGCATTAGGGATGGCTAACTGGGGAATCAGGGAATCGAGAAAGGTAATTTTCTTGCGCGTCGAATCGAGTAATGTTACCGAACTTGAGGGAAGCGCGATCGCCACAGGCAATCCGGGAAATCCTGCACCTGTACCAATATCAATAATATTTAGCGGTTTCTCCTCCCCTGACAACAGGGAAGCCACACCTCGCAGTGAATCCCATAAATGCTTTTCCCAAAACTCATCCGGTTGGGTGATGCGGGTTAAATTCAACTGGCGATTCCCTGCCAAAATTCCAGCATACAGACGCTGAAACTGCTGGTGTTGACTCTCGGTAGGTTGCCAATTTAAGGTTTCTTGCCAAACCTCAACCATTTCCGGAAGCAATTGTTGATCGTTCATCCGACTGTTTTCTATTCCCTGTTCCCTGTTCCCTATTGCCTATTGCCTATTGCCTATTGCCTATTGCTTCTCTAATGACTCGTAACCGCCGCCTTTTGTCCCAGACTCGCCGGGTCAACCGCGTTCAGTTCACCCTGTTGGATTGTCCAACAGGAGTCAGCAATTTGCAACAACTCCCCTGCATCATGAGTCACCACCAGTAATGTCCAATGGGACTTGAGTTTTAAGAGCAAATTCGCTAACTGGCGGCGCATTGACCAATCCAGTCCCGCCGTGGGTTCATCTAACATCAATACCGTTGGTTGACGAATCAACTGCACCGCTAAGGCTAAACGCCTTTGTTGACCGCCACTGAGCGCATGAGGAGAGGTATATAGCGAAATATCACCCAATCCCACTTCAGTTAAGGCTTCCTGAACCCGTTCTGCACCCAGTTCTGGGTGTCCCATTCGCAATTCCTCTAGTACCGTACTCCCACAAAAATGCCGTTCGGGAAACTGAAACACCAATCCGGCGAGTTGTTGTAAGTGATCAGGAGTTAATCCTTGTTCACCCCAGAATATATCACCCGATGTGGCTTGGGCTAAACCTGCCAGAATCTCCAATAAGGTCGTTTTACCCGATCCACTGCGACCGATGATCAGTCCGAGTTGTTGCGGTGCTAGGGTTAGAGTCAAACCTTTTAAGATAGCGGTGTGGGTAGCGGGGGGGTGATAGGTTATATTTTTGAGATAAAGCATCCAAATCTGTTGAGCCAGAAGATGTTCGGATCTTCTTCATTGTGGCATCGATTGTCCCAGAATTGCGGACGGAACCTCCAATTCCCGCCAACGTCGAACGTTAACAGACATTAGTTGTAGTTAAGACGATGAATCATTGGTTGCCAACCCCCCGACGAACTGTAAACGCCTTAGCTGGTGCAGCGATTATGGTTGTCAGTTTTTGGGTGACTCCGAGTTTAGCTGGCGATCCCTTTCGTCCCAGTAATCCCCGCAATATTGGCGATAAGACAGAAGCAGCATTTAAATCGATTTTTAAACAAGGAGATTATAAAACCGCCAAGAACTACCTCCAGCAAGCTGAAGCCAGTGAAGGAACTGATCCGTTAATCTATGCCATGCTAGCCGCGATCGCGTACACTGAGCGAGAGTTAGAAACCCTGAATACTTACGCCACAAAAACTCGAACCACGGCTGAACAACTGATTACGTCTGATCCACTACGCGGTAATCTTTACACCGCCGTCGGTCACTTTTTAGAAGGAACCTATAACTTTGAGAAAGAAGGTCCGGTTAGAGCGCTGAGTAAATTACAGAAAGTCTTTCAATATTTAGACGCCGCCAAAGATATTGATGGCACTGATCCAGAGTTAAACTTACTCACGGGTCACATGGATTTGATGTTAGCCGTTAATGTTCCCTTTGCTGACCCGGCTGATGCCATTAACAAGTTAGAAACTCATGGTTATCCCAAGTATCTGGCATATCGGGGGATAGCTGTAGCCTACCGAGATTTGAAAAAATATAATCAGGCGATGGATTATGTCGAACGCGCTTTGGCAATGACGCCGGATAATCCCGAAGTCTTATACCTGAAAGCCCAAATATTAGTGCATCAAGATCAACCGGAAGCTGCTCTAGACTACTTTGAAAAAGCATTAGAAAAACGGAAACAACTTCCCAATTATTCGACGGGTCAAATTGTCTACGAACAGTGTAAAGCGCAAGAAGAGGTTGATAATATTGATCGGGATTGTCGAGCGCAACGAAATCGCGCCAGAGAAGGTAATTACTGAGGAGAAGCTGAGGGAGGGGCTTGTAGTAAGCACTTTAGTGCTATAACGCTTAGCTGGAGAGGGCTAAAGCCCCTACTACGAACCAAATTTATCCCACAATTTTAGCTGTGTCCGGTGCATACATGGAGATTCCCGCATTATTCACCAATCCCGCGTTGGCGGAGCCTGTTCGTTGAGAACGTATCGCACGCCTCTCGACTCACCCCCTGTTCGATCAGGTTTTGACAGGCTTCTGGGTTTGTGACATCCGTCGGAACCGCGATCGCTTGACCCCCGGCTTTTAAGCAGTCGTCAGCCGTTTTCATCAGCGCCGCCTGATTTCGTGCGGCTAGGACTAAATTGCTCCCTTGTTTGGCGAGTTTAATCGCTAATGCTTGTCCAATTCCAGCCGAGGCTCCGGTAATAATAAAGGTTTTATTGGTTAATGTCATTAACTCAAAATGCTAAAGTTACTGAAAAACTCTTAAGTCAGCGACGGCTCAAAACCCTAGAGCGATCGCCTGGAGAGTCCTCGAAGATAGCTCCGCGTCGTTGCAAGTCGAGTTTCATTTCTTCAGTCAGCCCTGAGTTTTCATTAAACCGAGCCTTCTTCACATCAGCACCACTCAGGTCGGCACCACTCAGGTCAGCATCACTCAGGTCAGCACCGCTCAGGTCAGCTCCTCTCAGGTCAGCTCCTCTCAAGTTGGCATTTCTCAGGTTGACACCATTCAGGTTGGCTAAAATCAGGTTGACACCATTCAGGTTGACACTACTCAGGTCGGCTTCTCTCAGGTTAGCTTCTCTCAGGTCAGCTCTTCTCAGGTCAGTATTACTCAGGTCGGCTCTTCTCAGGTCAGTATTACTCAGGTTGGCACTACTTAGGTCAGTATTACTCAGGTTGGCACTACTTAGGTTGGCAGAAATCAGGTCAGCACCGCTCAGGTCAGCACCGCTCAGGTCAGCACCGCTCAGGTCAGCACTACTTAGGTTGGCAGAAATCAGGTTGGCTAAAATCAGATCGGCACTACTTAGGTTGGCAGAAATCAGGTTGGTATCACTTAGGTTGGCACTACTTAGGTTGGCATCTCTCAGGTCAGCACCACTCAGGTTGGCAGAAATCAGGTTGGCAGAAATCAGGTTGGCACGAATCAGGTTGGCACGAATCAGGTTGGCACGAATCAGGTCAGCACCACTCAGGTTGGCAGAAATCAGGTTGGCACGAATCAGGTCAGCACCGCTCAGGTCAGCACCGCTCAGGTTAGCACGACTCAGGTAAGCTTCACTCAAGTCGGCATCGCTTAAGTCAGCATTACTCAGGTTTCGATTCTTAACCTCGCGCCTGACAATATCTTCTACTAAACGCCACTTATCGTTTTCGTCATCCTCTGAGCTTTCACTCAAAACTTGAATGTCCTCAACCGTAAAACCGTTTAATTCCTTGATTTCTCCTGATTGAAAATTTAATAAAAGTTTTTTGATATCCTCTTGAGAACCCTCGACGACTAATTTAATACTGCCTGCTTGAATATCAATTATTTTAATAGTATCTCCCGAATAGGTTTTGAGAGCTAATTCTAGAAGTTTAAGGTTAGGGGCTGAATTTATATCCCCTTCTAAGGTAATAACTACCTTAGTTTGTTGACTGTCTTTGTCTAGAACGGTTACTTGACGCCTAAGCGTTTGCATCGGTTCATCCCCCTCACTCCCCTCATTCGACTCCGAACGACTGCAATCAGACTTCTTTAGACGAACAGGCGTTTCATCTCCGGAAATCTCCGCCGTTTCTCGCCAATTCAATTCCAATTCATCACATATTTTCTTAAAGGTATCAACCTGAATAGGTTGAAAATTAAAAAATTTTGTAACTGTACTTCGTGATAAAAGCCGAGATTTAGCAAAATTTGTTTTTGTCTCAAAGCCTAGACGGATCAAAGCTTTCTCTGCCTTCTCTACCCCTTGTGGAGATGCGCGAATAGTTATCTTCCTCTTTTTGGAGCGGCTATTATCCGTCATAATCTGGGGAAACTCAAGAAGCGATCGCTTACTCCATCACAACTAGGGCATAGGACAATCATAGAGAAATCACAAGTGATTGGCAATTAAATCATTGTGTAGTCTGGGTTTCAGGGATTTAGAGCCATATTAGAACTATGAAGTTTAGGCACAACGAAACCGATGAATGACAACCTAACCCCTAACTCTGACTCCACCATCGAACTGATTATTGCCCAAGAACGATTACGCCAAGCCCGTCAGAGTTTTAACCTGGCTCTTATGACAACTACAACTTGCATTCTAATCAGTTTTGCGGGAGTTGGTCTTGTCCTCCTGGGCAAAGCGAATGAGGGAACTATCACCGCGACTGGGGGTCTAGCATCGACTGGCTATTGTCTCAAGCTGTCAAAAGATGCCAATGATAGACTCGATAAGCTCAAGGGGCGGGTAAGATAGCTAAAAAGTAAATAGGGGGTAGGGTGTCGGATGTTAGGTGTTGGGAAACTCTTCAAGCCACCTGTAGGGACACGATATTATCGTGCCCCTACCCTAAATGACCTGTGTGCTTAAGTCCGACACTTATTTTTTTGCTCCCGAACCGCCAGAACCGACAGGGAACAGTAGTGCGAGCATCTTGCTCGCTACCCATTCCCAATTTAAATGCGTGACAGCTTAATAAAGGTTTTATTGGTTAATGTTTTCATCTTAAGATATTAGCAGCACTGAAAAACTGTAACATAAGCGACCCGGGCGGGTTTTGTTGTTCATTGATTGGGGAATAGCAGAATTGATTCCCTAAACCCGCCCCTACAATTGACTGGCAATAAATAATTCGGATTACTGAATAGATAGGTCGTAGGTTGAGTTGACGCCTGTTACAGCAATTTCTGGTCTGATGCGATACCTTGATCAGGGCGCACGTCTGTGCGCCCCTACAGGATGAACCGCTATATTGATTGGGAATGTCCTTTGTTGGTGGATTGGCGCTGACGTAATTGTCCCAACGTTCCGCCAAAAACCCCAATTAAAAACAATCCGAATAGTGCGGAAGGTTCGGGTACATCTTTGGCGACAATAAAGGCATTATCCTGAATCGTAGTAATATCCGTATTGCGAACAATAATATCCGAAAGCCTCGTATCGCCAATATCCGGGACTAAATTCAGGAGATCCTGATCAGCCAGATAAAAGAAGCGATCGCCATCCTGTAAACGCTGGAATTGATCGGAGATAATCACATTGAACAATTCGCCAACCATCCCGCCATTATAGGCGTCTTCAGCAATTCCCCCGATCCACAAATCAACTAAATCAATATTATCTTGACCATCGGTTGTGCCGTAAATATCTCGGAAGCGCTGGGCAATTTCGGCGTCGGATGTAATTTGATCGAAACTCGTGTATCCGCCTAACCCCAACGCCTGACGCGCTTCATTATAACTGGGAAGTCCGTGATCGCGTCCCCGTTGAATATTTACAGCGGCTAAATCCAGTCCCCCGTTCCCAGCCGGGAAGAGGAAATTGCGAACATCATCGACTAAAAAAGCATCCACGGTTTGCGCTTTCTGAGAGGCTAATCCCAACAGCAAGGAATCAATTCCATTCTCGGTAATTTCTTGAGGTTTAAAAAAACTATCTCTCAATGAAATACTTCCCGCTGATGTACCATCATTGTTGATCCGTTGCAATTCTGAGGGTAACATCGTGTGACCCACTCGGTAGGCGGCGGTGGAAAATTCGTTGCTGATACTGGGGTTTACCGTTTCATCGTAGCCACTATAGGGATCAATTGCTCCTTCACCCAAGAGTAAAGGCAGAAACTCATTATAGGTAATTGCCTGAATTTGGGCGCTGACAATCCGGCGGGTGGTTTGATAGATATAGTCATCTACAGAAAGTTCCGCATCAGCGGCTTTTTGAGACGTTGTTGGATCAGCGGCAATTTCATCGGCTAACCGATTGTGTTCCCGGACAAAAAGTGTGTGAACGGCTGTTAAGCCAATCTGTTCATTTGACCGCACATCCCCGGCGATAAATAGATCTTCAGCATCAACACCAAAGGGATTGGCATTCGGCAGATTTGCAGTATTGAATATTAACAAATTACCCGCACTGGTTTTGAGTTTTCCGCTGTCTCCTGTGCGTAAAAAATTCGCTCGTTCTATATCAGAACCATAGACATTTGACCCATCAATATACGCTGTAATCGCGTTTACCTGTTGGCGGGGATTATTACTATCTGTACCCGTTCCTGGTGCGGCGACATTTCTGTTAAAGGGAATCTCTGAGCCAGGGGTAAAGGTTAAATCATTCTCTGGAACGATGATGGGTAAAGGTTCTGCACCTTCAGGCGGATCAGTCAAGTCGATGTCATGATCCACGAATTGTCCCCATTGCCATAGCCAATCGCTGGCGTGGAAGGGATTGGGGAGTGATTCGGATTGAGATGCGATCGCGTTACTGATGGCGCGAGGGTTGGGGCGATTCATCCCCGCAGGCGCGGAAATCCCATCACTGTAATCAGGTTCGAGGAGGCGAATCAGTTCAATTTCGGCTTCACCCCAGGTGGGATTATCTAGGTTGTTGTTTGACCCATCAATCGACCGAAATTCTATGGCTTGGGCGGGTAGGGATACGGCAAATCCTAACGTAGCAAAACTGGTTAGAGTGAGAAGCGTTTGACGGATTTTGTGAGCAGTCATCATGGTTAAATTACACCTTGATAGTTATGAAAGAACTGAAAAAATATGGCTCAGAAAGTACCTGAAGGTATCAACTTGCAAAATTCAGTTCTACTTATTACTCTCGATCAACCCACCAATTTTATGCAAAATGCGAAAGATTGTTATATTTATTTACAAAAGAAATCGGGATTTACCTGTTAAGGGCAAACAAGCGTTGAGTATTCGTAAAACTTTATCAAAGCTTCATAAAACACCGGGACAAATTTACAAAATCTTATAATTACCTAAATTAAGCTATAGCAAACCCTGAGGCGGTGTAATCTCAATCCGACCATTTTCAAGGTCTACTACTGGGACAATTTCATCAACAAAAGGAATCAAAACCGTTACGGGTTTGGATGGTTTTTTCCTAGCTTTCCGTTGCTTACTAATTCTGTTCGGGAGGGGCGCTTCCGGTTTAGCTGGGGTTGGTTCAGGTTGATGGTGGAGTTTAACTTCTAAAAGCATATTTCCCGCCGGAATCACATTCACCACGACGCCGACAGCTTCCCCAGTTAACTGGTTAAAAACTTCTAAATCTAGCACATCTAGGACATGATATTCATTCTCCCCCAATTCCGGGCGATCGCTCTCTGGAACCAATAGCGTTGCATCCCTTAAGGCTTCGGCTTGTTCCCGGTTTTCTACCCCAGCCAGTTTCACGACATAGATTCCTTTACCTGGAACGTAACGCCCTCCTAATAATTCCACAGGTTGCGGTTGGCTATCAACGGATTGCTTTAACCAACGTTGTCCCGATTTCTCGAAGCGTTCGGGAAAATCTGAATTGGGATAGACGCGCAGTTCTCCTTTTAATCCTTGAGGAGCTACAATTCTACCAATTTCTAGCCAGTCGTCATTTGTCATTCGTCATTTGTCATTTGTCATTTGTCCTTGGTTGAAGATGACTTGCACTCTATAGGGGCGGGTTTAAAGATATCTGGGTAAAAAGCTTCCCGTTAATGGTAAAACCCGCCCCTACAACAGACATTTCACCGAAACTTTCCCATCTCCCTCATCTCCCGCTGCTACTGATAACTGATAACTCCCTAACTTCTAGGTAGCAGCAGGTTCAACCGCCTGATCCATCAGTTCTCGAAACTGAATCACATCTTGACGTGGATCGGCATGAGTCACCTGAACATCTAAGCGATCGCCTAGTCTAACGGATCGCTTAAACCGCATGACTAACTCTAACCCTAAATCTTCCAACAGAATCAAACCCAAGTTATCATGTTCACGTAACCAACGCAGCATTAACGCTTGCCACACTTGATCCGGGTGACGCCGTAAATATTCCAATCCCCAATAGCGATTGGTTTGGCGTTCCACCATTGCGGCTTCTGATGCGGCTGTAGTCACGCCCTGCATGGTTTCTTGCAGGTATTCCGCTGAAAAAGGTAAGGGATCACCGCGCAAGTGAGCTTTTAGCTGAAAATGATTCAGCAAATCTGTATAACGACGGATAGGAGAAGTGACTTGGGTATAAGTTTCCAAACCCAAACCTGCATGACGCAGGGGAGTGATACTCATTTCACTGCGAGGCATACAGCGCCGCATGGCACAGAAGCGCACTGGACCTGGGGGCAATACCAGCAGTTCTTCATCAGAGGGCAGTTCCGGCTGAGGTTGTCCGCGAAAAGGGAGGGGAATTTGATGGCTTTGACCGTAACGTCCAGCGACTTCCCCAGCTAGAATCATCATTTCTGCGACCATTAGCCGCGCTTGGGAATCCTCTAAAACCTGAATAATGATCTCATCTTGATCCCGGACTTTAATCACCGCCTCTGGCATGTGGATACTAATCGCACCCTGACTTGACCGCCATTCTTGACGACGCTTTGCCCATTTCGCGATCGCGGCTATTTCCGGTTCTGCCTTCACCCCCAGTTCCAACATTTCATCCACATCTTCGTAGGTGAGGCGATAGGTGGGTTTAATCAGACTAGGGTGAATTTTGTACTCTTGAACACTGCCATCTTCATCGAGGATTACCCCGAAACTTAGTGTTGGGCAAACTTGACCCTCCACCAAACTCATCGGACCCGTTGCCAGTTCAGCGGGAAACATGGAAATCATCCCCGTCGGCAAATAGAGTGTTGTACTGCGCCGTCGGGCTTCCCGATCAAGTTCATCGTCGGGTCTGACTAAGCGGGTTGGATCAGCAATATGAATCCACAGACGCTCTTTTCCATCATCGAGTTGTTCTAAACTCAACCCATCGTCGATTTCTGAGGTACTCTCGTCATCAACGGTGTATACCTTCAAATGAGTTAAGTCTAAGCGGTCTTGATCGGGGTCGGGAGGTGGAGAATCCAGGTAGTGTTGCACCAAGTCAAGCACCTCACGACGAAAGTGAACAGGGTAAGATGAGCGCCGCAAAAACAGATTCTCGTGAGGACTCCATAAGCCTAAGTCTACCAACAGATCGAACGCCGCTTGGGGAGTTTGCGGGCGATCCAGAGTAGCTAGTATATCTTGGGCTGCACGAGAGGTATTTTCTGGATAAAGGACAAACCGTTCTAGGAGTTCAAAGCGAGTGCGATCGCTCTCTTGCCACTCTACCGCTTCGCCATTGAGTTTCTGCTGAGTGCGGGTTAAAAATTCTTCTTGCTCTCGCTGCTTCGATTCTGCGGCTAGTTGCTGATGTTTAATTTCAGCCACTTTCGTAGCTGGACGCGGTTCATAGCTATCGGCTTTTTGTTTAAAGTAGAGTTTGTCGTCTGATAGCAAGCAGTGAGCCGCATAACATAGGGATGGGTTTTGGTCAGAAAATAAAAGCTGTGCCATTTCCGCACAGGTTACCGCTTTTCCCTCTTCCACCAGCAATTCCCATGCCACTTCGAGGCTGGATGGATCGAGATAGGGTTCGATTTGGCTGAGAAAGTCGGGAATTTCTGAGACGTCAAATTTACCATCCTGGACTTCGTAGGTAACTTGCCGGGGATGAAGCGTGTGAGATTGACCCTGTTCGTCGATAACCGTCCAGCGTGTTTTGCCATCTGGACGGTCTACAATCGCTAGATGACGATCGCCTTGCACACGAAATTCGATAAGTGTTCCTTTTTCCACCAGCTTTGCTAATCCCGGTCGTTTATCTTTAGTTTTTCACTAATCCGGCGATAGGTTTCCCACGCTGCAACTTTGTATTCAGCGTGGGATAAATCGCCAGTAATGCCCATATAAAGTGGCATTGCATCCAAATTGGATGTGGTGTTCCTCGCCAGAGTTATCACACTCTAAATCTAGTCTAACGGGTGATGGGATGATACCAAAATCATTAGACGGGGTATCAAAGGATTCAATCATTTGACACCACCGTTTAGTCAGATATCGATTATCTCACCACTCCTCACCCTGAGCTTGTGTTGAGCTGCATCATCCCTCTTTGTTGACGAAAGGCAATAATGCTAAAAGGCGAGCGCGTTTAATCGAGCGGGTCAATGCCCGTTGTTGTTGAGACGTTAGACCTGTAATCCGACGTGGCAGAATTTTACCGCGTTCGGTAATGAATTTGCGGAGTAATTCCACATCCTTGTAGTCAATGGGTTCTCCCGGCTTGATTGGAGAAAGACGTTTGCGAAAGTAGGTCATGGACAGTTCTTAGGGGTTTGTGGTCATCAATTTCAGTTTAGGATGCATTGCCATTGTTACATGGCTATTTAATTTCTTTATGCACCGTATGCTTATTGCAATGAGTGCAGAACTTTTTCAGTTCTAGCCGCCCTGTGGTATTGCGGCGGTTTTTCATCGTGGTGTAGCGAGAGACACCATTTGTGCGCTTGTCTGGGTTCGTGCGACACTCTGTACATTCTAAGGTTATAACCAGTCGAACACCTTTCTTACTTGCCATAGTCTTACGTCTAGTAAATTAAATCAGGGCGTGAGTGAATTTAAACACAATCTCTTATTTTTGCATACGACGCCGGATTTGGGCAACCCATCGCTTTAGACGCAGATCCAGAGAGAACCCACGACGGGTTGGAATCACCAGGGTTTGGGCAATGCGATCGTGAAACGCTTGCTGTTTTTCCGGTTCCGATAAAGCGATGCCACAATCTACCCCTAATGGGGCAATTAACAGCAGCATGGAGAGCAGCATGGAGATGCCATTCGCCAAAACGTTGAAGCCAAACATGGCTAAGAGTGCACAGACACCCAGAATGCCTTCTCGTTTGGTTAGTGTCAATAGCCCTGGAAGTTTGCCGTATTTAGCATCCAGCACTTTCATATCCAATGCCCAGCGTCCTAAACTCTGACCCTGATTGCTCGATACCAATACGACGCGCATCCCTAACCACAGTGCCATAAACACCAACACTTGCAAAAAAGGATTTCCACCCGCCATCGAACTAACCAACCAAACAGCGACAAAATCAATGAGGAAAGCATAGAACCGTCGCTCTATTGGCACTTGAGGAAAGCGCTTGTGTATTGGTTCAAGTTCATACATGGTTAGGGTTAAGTTTAGGGCTGATGCAGTCTTTATTAATTTTAGCGGATTTTGCGAAGTGCAATCGTTAGGTCAAAAGCAAGCTAAACTTAACTTTACCCTAATCCACTAATAAATAAAACACAGATTAGACTTCTTTCTAATGTTCAACTTCCTGACGCAATCGCCTAATTATACTGGCGCGACTAATGATTGTCGCTATGCCATCATCAATTTGCACAAACACTTTGCCTGAAAAAATATTACGCAAAGCCGGACGTTGATATACCACAAAATCATCGATTTCTGACTTGGGTTCAAAGTCCATATCGGATAAGGTTTTATTGAGGGTTTTAGTAAAGGCTTTTTTATTCTTAAACTCTAGAGAAAAAGTCACGCTGCGATTGAAATAAGCCCCCACTAATCCGGCGACTAAACCGAGCGTAATACCGTAACGATATGGAAGGGGTTGAGTTAAACTTAGACCTAGCACTTGCGAGGCTAAGACAGCCACAACCAGAGTCATTCCTGTAAAATAATAATAGAATGTCGCCCAAAAACCAGGACCAAGCTGCATATAGTAACCTCTAGAAATTCAAATCAGGATACAATTATTTATCACAGGTTCCGGATTGTCAAGATTTATTTAAACGGCTCTCTTTGCCATATCTGGTTGGGGTTATTGGTGTCCAAACGAGCTTGCTCTTGCTCCTTGGCTTGGAGTCCTCGCATCACGTTCGCGGCGAGTCTAAGCTGTCATGCATTTAAATTGGGTATTAGTAGCGAGCAAGATGCTCGCCCTACAAGGATTTCACCATTATTGACATTAAGGTTTAAATGCCGAACAGCTTATCGGCTTGCGATCGCAAAAGGACAAATGACAAATGACGAACCGTTAGCTTTTATTGTGTCCACCGACTTACAGCGTTTCCGGTTCTATGCCTAAAGCCTTGAGTTGTTCTCGCAGACGTGCATTTTCCTGCTCGGCTTGGTTGGCTCGTTGGCGTTCTTGTTCGGCTCGCTGGCGTTCTTGTTCGGCTCGTTCCTCCCCCGTCAACAGCAAGTTTCCCTCGCTATCCCACCACCGCAACCAGGGAAGTTCGGCGTTTTTGTAGTGTCCTTGCCAAATGCCAAGTTCTACTCCTAGAGGTGAAATCGGGTAGTGTCCGCGATCATTAGCTGGTAGTAAATGGTAGCGCCCCTCGACCAGATGATAGACTTCTACACTGGATCGGGTTACTTCGTAAATACCGTAGAAAGGGACGTGAATGGCTTGTTCGTAAACCCAGAATTTCCCTTCGTAGGGAGTGCGATCTCGTTCGTCCTGACCATTACCAGAGACAAATTCTAATACGATGAGGGGAGAAACGATTTCCTGCCAAAGCACGTAGGAGCGCCGCATTTGACCCTCAAGAGTCGGTGGTACGTTGGGAACATAAAACCAGTCGGGGGCTTCGGCTCCGCGTTCGGGTGGGTCGGTTAAACGCCAGTAGATACCGCTGTCTTGACCGATACAGTAGCGCTCGTCGGGGTGCAGTTGTTGGAGAATCGGCTCGATGGATTCGGTTAATAGAATGCTTTGAGGATGTTCTTGGAAATTTTTCACAAACGTACCATCCGATTCTGGGAGTTGGGTGTGATCGGGTAAAGTTGTGGGGAATTCAGATATGGCTTTCATAGTTTTGATGCTAACTTCGCCTCTTTGTCATTATTGTAGGTTGGGTTGACGTAAGGAAACCCAACAATGATTGATCTTGGCGAACTGTCGGGCTCTCTACAGACAGTTGTTCCAATACTTGCATAAGCCAATCTTGACCACAACTTTACTCATCCAAACTGAAACCAATCCCTTAAGGATTTCGCTACCCGCGATCGCGCCGATGACTCGCGAGGAGTTCTAGTAGGGCGGCTAAAAAATCGCGGAAAGTTTAAGAAAGCCCTCAACTAAAGTTGGGGCTAAAAGCTTAAACCCGTTGAAACGGGTTCAAAGATTCCCCTAGTGCAGCTCGGTAAAAATACTTGAGCAGCTTCATAGATACGATGAAGTAGGGGGAGCAGAGGGAGCAGGGGAAGCGGGGGGAGATATTAGCTGTTCAGTTATTTCTGCCTTCTTGCACTAGTAAGCTCGATTCATGCCAAAAACCGTAATCAGCAGGCTCGGAAAAATGAAGCAACGGGTCAATTGTAGGGGCGGGTTTAGGAACTAGCGCTAGCTTGTTACTAATCAATGAACAACGAAACCCGCCCTATTCAGAAATAACCTTTCAACATTAGCTATTTCATTTTTCACGGGCGATGGGTTGGCAAAGCTCACGGTTACTCTGTTTAACATCAGGATTATGATTGAGATAATCTTGCAGCCAATTGCAACTTTTTGCTAACAGTTCCTCCAAGTCTAAATTCCAAACAATTGCGGTATTATCTTCAGTACCGACAGCTAATGCCTGACCATCCTGACTCCAATTTACACTCGTGACGCGCCCCTCCTCAGCTTCCCATGTTTTCACTAAAGTGTCATCTAGTCGCCAGATTTGTACCCGATTATCCCAGCTTGTTGTTGCCAGAATATTTCCTCTAGGACTAAACTCAACCCGCGCCACACTATCGGTAGATCCTTTCAGGGTTGTTTGCAGTTCACCCTGGCGATTCCAGAGTTTGACAGTATTGTCATAACTAGCTGACGCTAATAACTGAGAGTCGGCGGAGAAGCTAACATCTAACACCCAATTACTATGACCTTTTAAAGTTTTCAACAATTGTCCCTGACGATTCCAGAGTTTGACGGTTTGGTCATCACTAGCAGACGCCAAGATCTGACCATCGGGACTAAAAGTTACCCCATTGACGCGGGATTGATGTCCTTTTAAGGTTTTCATCAAAACTCCATCTCGTGTCCAAAGTTTAATCGTTTTATCTCGACTGGCGGAGACAAGGGTTTGCGAATCAGGACTAAAACTGACATCCAACACCCAATCCTGATGACTGCTCAATACCTTAATCAAGTCTCCCTCTCTATTCCACAGCCGAATCGTACCATCTCGACTGGCTGAGGCAAGGCGTTCCCCGTCAGGACTAAAGCTAACACTATAAATTCGTTCCGTATGTCCGGTTAAGGTGTGCAAAAGTTGACCAAAACGATCCCAAATTTTGACAGTTTTATCGTTACTCGCCGTAGCTATCCGTTCTCCATTGGGAGAAAAGGTCACATCTCGCACATCATCATCATGCCCGCGTAAAATGAGCTGAGACTGTTGCCGCAGTTCCCAAATTTTGATGGTTTTATCATAACTGGCAGAAGCGAGGACGACGGGAGTTGCTAATGTGTCTGCGGTTTCTTTTGCTTGTTTTGTGGGACTAAAACTGACAGCGGTTACTCTATCGCTGTGTCCTTTAAAGGTTTTCAGTAATTTACCATCACGATTCCACAGTCTTACCGTATTATCGGCACTTGCTGCTGCAATTAACTGACTGTCAGCGCTGAAGGTTACGTTTAATACCCAGCGTTCCGGTTGGGAGAGGGTTTTAATAAGTTTACCCTGAGTATCCCACAATTTCACGGTGCGATCATCGCTAGCTGAGGCAATGAATTTACCATCGGGACTAAATGCCACACTGTTAACCTTACCCTGATGTCCGGTGAGCGTTTTCCATAATTGACCGTCTTTTGTCCACAATTTGATGGTTTGATCGCTTCCGGCTGACGCTAGCATCTCACCATTGGGACTAAAGCTAACCCACTGCGCTGCTTTTTTATGGGCTGAAAGGGTATGAATTAACTCGCCATCCACTCGCCACAGGCGCACCGTACCATCCGCACCTGTGGAGGCTAGGTGTTCACCGTCGGGACTAAACCTAACGCTATAAACATAACCTTTATGCCCTGTCAACGTTTGGACAAGGGTGCCATCCCGACGCCACAGCTTGACTGTACCATCCCAACTACTGGATGCAATTAGCTGACTATCTGGACTAAAGGAAACACTGGTAATGCTATCTTGATGCCCTTGCAGAGTCGTGACTAATGTACCATCAGGACGCCACAATTTTACCGTGCGATCGCGGCTGGCTGAGGCAATCAGTTCTCCATCAGGGGAAAAGCTGACATCCCAGACGATATCACTATGTCCTTCTAACCGATTTCGCTCGGTTATGGAGTCTACGGCTTGAGAGAGGGCGGCAATCACTTGTAGGTGGGTATCGGGTTTAACCCCGACAGCAACCTGCTTAAGCTGTCTTGCGCCTCTGAGCGCTTCCAGCAGCGCATCAAACTCTTTTCCAGAAGCAAATAGGGCTTCTGAGGAAGCACTAATCGCCGCTAGTTGGGCATTAAAGGTTAGAGTCGCGGCGCGTCGGCGTTGCACCTCAGCCCGCCATCCTAACCCCCCAGCCGTAACCGCCAGCACTGCCATTGCTGTACCGACTGCGATCGCCCGGAGTCGCTGTTTGCGAACTCGTAAGAGTTCCATCTGACTGTGCTTCAGCCGTGTCACCAGTGTCTGCTTACGGCGTTTTTTGTAATGGTGACGGATGGGGGCGACTAAGTAATCGTGAACTAGCTGATATCGATCCTCGGGTTCGTCAGGTAGGCGAAATAACAACCCTGAGCCGACTAAAATCTCCAGAATTAGGGAAAGTGAGGATGGCGGGTTGACAACGGCGGGGGATGGTGTATGTCCCATATCTAAGTCTTTTGTCCCGGATTCCAACTCAATTTGAGTTTTCAAGGGACGAGTTCCTCGGTCATCTGTCAGTGAAAATAAGACTTGCCAAACTGTCTCTTGATTTTCAGATCCACAATCAGCAATAGCATTCAAGAGCCAGCGTTCGACTAAAGTGGCTTTCGGATTCGTGCCTAAGGCTTGGTATTGCGCCAGAGTGGTAATTTTCTCCGTTTGCAGTTGCATCCCCACCACCTGTAATTCAATCAGTCGCACGCTTTCGGTGGGTGAGGCTAAATCCTGAACTAGGGCATCAATTAGGGCGTCGTCTAACTTAAACTGAGACCCTGAAGCCAGAGTGGAAATGACATTTTTCGCTTCCCGTGGGGACAAATCCCCCAAGTGGTAGCGAAGTTGTCGATCCAGAATATTGTTGTTAATCGCACTCAAATTCGTGTAGCGTTCGCATTCAAGCAGGTAATGCAGGTAATCTTCCCGCAGGGATAAAATAACTTTGACAAAGGGAAGATTCAGACAATGCTCTAAAAATTCATAGAACTGGCGTCGCTGTTCTAATTCCGTACAGACGAAAAAAAATTCTTCAAATTGATCAAAAATTAGCACGATCAGGATATTCCCATCAGCCGCCTGCTGTAATTGATTGACACAGGTTGCCAGTTGGCTTAGGGGTTGGGGATCTAACGCCGTATCCGATGAGGGATTAGGGGTACAGCCTAAGGCATGGTTGAGTTGTCGAGAAAACTCTGCTTGCCAATCGCTGTAGACTTTCTGCACCACGGGGATCACCTCTCTAGCACTAATCGTGCGACTCTCTAAGGCAGGGACTAATCCGGCGTGAATTAAAGAACTTTTACCCACCCCAGAGGAACCATGAATTACCGTTAGTTTGTGATCATTGCGGCTGAGGCGTTCCAAGAGTCGATTTACATCCGGCAATCGCCCAGCCGCCGCTATTTCCAGGGGCGATAATTGTGGTTGGTGTCGCCCAGAGAGTAAGGGTGCTGCACCAAGAAAGGTAAAAAAGCCATACTGTTGTTCCAGGGAGCGTTGTTTTTGCTTGAGTTCAAAGGCTCGTAGGTATTCCTGGTGATCGAAGTAGAGCGATCGCAGTTCTTGGAGAATGTCCAGATAAAGCTGGGGAGACTGATGAGGCGCGTTTGGCAGTAACCCCTCTACCGTTAACGCCGCCTCTAAATCCGCGATCGCCGCTGCTGATTCCCCCAGTTGACGCTGGGCTTTGGCACGGATCAGTAAGTACCATCCCTGATGCTGAGGTTGAGATAAGTGAGACTGATCCAAAATATCTAACGCTGTTTGGACGAAGACTTTGGCATCCTCCCAGTTGGATTCTTCTAATGCCACCGCTGCCAAAAAACCATAAGCTTGGGGTAATTGAGCCACATTGTCTTGGGTTTGAGACTGCGCCAACGACTGAAGTGCCAGCGCTTGTAAATCTGCCCAATTTTGCAAGTTTTGCAGCACTTCACCCAGTTGAATGGTTAAGTGGGCAACCCAATCCAAGCGTCCCGCTGTTGTAAAGGCGTCAATCCCTGCTTGCCAAAATTCTCTAGCTTTCTCCCAACTTCTATACTTATGACTTGGGTGTAATTGAGCTTGACGACAATAACACCAACCCAGATGACACTGTAAGATGCCAATCCGTTCTAAGGATTGTTGATCAGCGCCATCGGAGATAGCACAGGTAATCTGTTGCCAAACATCTAGACTCCGTTGATACTGTTCCAGAGCCACCTCAATCAAGTCATGTTTAAAGGCATCTCTGGCTAAAATAAACTGCCATGTCGCATAGTGAGCAGGTTCTAGATTCACACCACGCCCCTGCAAATCTCGTAATGCGGATTCGAGTTCTTGACGACGCTGACATCCCGGCGACAGCTTGAGCGCTTCGTTGGACAAAAATTCACCGACACTTTTCTCTAAAAGCGTGGTAAACAGTTCCTCAGTTGTGTGTTGCCATAAGTCCAACAACTCGGCGGTTGCCAGTTCAAATTTAATCGACGTTGCCGCCCAACTCTTAAAATCAGGAGCAAATCGGGCTAATTTGTGGAGTAATTCATCAGTGACCCATAAAACGATAGGAAAGCTAAAACTTTTCGGAAATTCGTCGCGTACCTGATTGGTAGAGATTAAGACTGGATCAATTGCGGTCACGGATTCCAGACCAAATACGAGCAGGACAGATAAGTCCTCTTTCGCGATCGCGTCTAGGATAACCGTATATAAGGTTTGACTGGACTCTTGAAGCACTAACTGTTTCAAGGGAATTCCTGTCAGCCCTTGGAGTTGCTGGCACATCGGTTGTTTGCAGCACTCATAGTTGCAGCGGACTAAAATCAGGGCAAATTGTCCTTCCGACAGGGTGATTGCCCGAGCCAGGGTAGATAGTGAACGCTCATTGGCTAAGACTATTTCTTCGGCTCTCTCTCTCTCTTTCTCCTTCATTCCTATCAAAATGTGACTACTCCTAGGTGGCTATCGTCGAGTAAGCTGGTGTTAATAAGGGACTTTAAATACAAAGGCTAAAAAACAGAAAACCAACCAATAAGACCTCTATTGGCTTCGGCGGATGGATCTGCTATTTTAATGACAGATCTTTTATTAAAGCGTATCTTTGATAAGATAAAAGCTATTTATTGAGAAATTTAACCCACTTCTAAAATCACAACTTAGACGCAGACAATTTAACAAGTTTTAATAGAATTAAACAGTGAGATCAACTGATAAAAATCGTGACAAAATTTTATAGTAAATGTGACTTGGATCACTGATTTGTCATTCGTTATTCGTCATTCGTTTACTCCCTCAGCTCCCTCAGCTCCCTCAGCTCCCTCATCTTCCCCAGCTCCCCCAGCTCCCCCAGCTCCCCCAGCTCCCCATCAAGCACTCACATCAGCAACCGATTTAAACCGAGCAGTCTCGGCTAAAGCTGGGTTTACTCCAAACCAACGACCCAAGTCATCGCGGTATTCATAGACAAACATACTGCGTAGCAGAGTTTGATATTCTTTTTCCCCGCGAATGGACTGCTGCTGAACCACCTGAAAGAGTAACTGCCATTCCGCATCCTCAACCGCTAACGCCAGATCGTCCCGGTATCCCTTAATCACACTCTCTAAGCATTCGCGAGAAAAGGGTGGATCTTCTTGTTGCAGGCAGTTATACAGCAGTCCCAACAAGTTGCGAATGTGACCCCCACTAATCCGACAGATGCGATCCAGGGTTTCGGGACTGTCAAAAACCTCTGAGATTAAATTTAAGCGCTCTTCTGGAGGAACCTGGGGAAACGCACGGGCTAAAACCAGTTGTCGGAGTAATGCCATTCCTTGCGGAAACTCCCGCCCATCTCGATACCAGATCGGCACCATAGGCAACACTTTGGGAGCCACACCCCCGCCCAAGCGATTCTTCAGGGTTTCATACTCGTTAGAGAACATCAGCGCTAAGGGGATGGTATAAACCAGATGACAGCGTAAGCGTCGCAATTGAGAGCCGCGATCAATGAACAGGTACTCAGGCTGCGATCGCCCCGCGTGAACCGGTCGGGGATCAACCCGATCCAAGTTGTCTATAATGACGACTAACCCTTGTTTACCTCGTTGTTTGAGCTTTTTAATCGCCGGTTCAATGATTTCAGTATTAATCGCCTGCAAAATCCCTTGAGTACGAGGCTCTAGGTGTTGTCTGATCTGTTCGCGCAATTGAGGACTATCTTTGGTTTTGGCAGTGACTTTGGCAATACCGACGGACAGTTCAGCCGCTACATCCACATCGATAGGCGTCTGTAAAAAATCATTAATCTCGTTGAAGAGTTTGTTAAAGTACCGGGGTTGGAGACGAATCCCGATCGCTTCGAGATTTTCACTCACCGACCGAGCGATGCTGAGTAAAATATCGCTAATATCAACATCTGCCATGTCCAAGTCTTGAGACGACTCAAAATAGACAACGTGAAATTCTTCCGCCTCTAACTGAGCCTTCAAGCGAAACAATTCTGTAGACTTACCACAGCCAATATGTCCCGTAAAAAGCTGACAGGTAGGTTCATCGGGCGAAAGTCGTGCGATCGTGCGTCCTAAGGCTTCGATAATTTTGCCGCCCCGCACAGACGAAAAATTAATATAGTACTGACGATCCTCTGGATTGCCCATCACTAGAGTTCTAGCTGGGTTACAAGCTTTGAAAAAAGTAGGTAGATGCAGTTTCATAAAGCAAGACTCTTGAGTCACCTGATTCAAGTAGAGCGTAAATCATTGACCGAACCCTTATACGTAGGGGTAATACCCCCTTTAGGGTCTAATGGCTTGGATTTGATCCCTCAGGTAGAGTAGAGGATGAGTGAGATAAGGGAGATGGGGAAGATGAGGGAGATGGGGAAGATGAGGGAGATGGGAAAGATAAGGGAGATTATGTAGGGGCGGGTTTCACTACTATCTTTTCGGTTACACCCAGATGTAACTAAACCCGCCCCGACTGTAAGTAGCTTGCTTCTTGTCGGGAGCGAGTATGACGAATGACAAATGACAAATGACGAATGACGAATAACATTGCATCAGTTTCCCAAGCCCAAATCAGTAATCGGCGACAACAGCTAAGACGCGCACGCCGAATTAAATTTTTTCAGGCGCTGTGGCGATCGCTTATGGTAGGCGGTATGGCTAGCGGTTTGATTTGGACGATTAGCTTACCCGATTGGGTAATTCGCCAACCGGAACAAATTGACATTGAGGGGAATCAATTTCTCTCAACTCAGGCGATTCGATCGCTGCTCCCCTTATCCTATCCTCAATCCCTCTGGCGAGTGGAACCCCAAGCGATCGCAGAATCTCTCGAAAATACCGCACCCATTGCTGAAGCGACAGTAACTCGTCAACTTATGCCGCCTGGATTGATCATTCAAGTCCAAGAACGCCAACCTGTTGCGATCGCCCAGGGGCAAACTCAGACAACCTCAGAACCGGGCTTTTTGGATGAACGAGGCGTCTGGATGCCCCAGAGTAGCTATCGTTCTCTCAAAGCCAATGTCGAGTTACCCACGCTGCAAGTGCGGGGTCAGAATGAACACTATCGTCCATACTGGTCGCAAGTGTATCCGGCTGTCCACCACTCTCCCGTCAAAATCCTGGAGATTGATTGGCGCAACCCAGCCAATTTAATCTTGAAAACCGAATTAGGAAATGTGCATTTAGGAGCTGATAGTTCCCAATTGGCGGAACAACTGGCAGTTTTGGATCGCATGAGACAATTACCCACTCAGCTTCAAGCCAGCCAAATCGCCTATATTGATCTTAAAAACCCAGACCGTCCGGTGATTCAGATGAAGACGGCAAGTGAAACCCCTAAACCGGATCATGACTAACCATGGCGGTAATAGTGGTATAAAAGAAAATTCAGCTATGCCCATTTGGGCAACTCTTGAGGAGAGTACCCTTCAAGAGTATTTACAACAAACCGGGGTGTTCGTTGGTTTTTCAATCGACTTACCCTATAGTTGACTCAGATTGTTACATATAACTGATAAAGTTGATTATCAACCCTGACCTATTCCAATGACGCTTAATAGTAAACTAGGGCTTGTCCATCAAAGCTCTCCGATAACGCTGAATACCGATCTTTCAGTTGGAGCGGAGAATACCCATCCCTTCAGCAACTCTGGGTTGCAGTTTAGTCAACCCCATGATTATGATTCCAAAGGGATTCCCAGGGAAGACGCGAGGAGCGACAACATTTTGCCAGGTAGTGTTGCCAGAATTAAAGTTGTTGGTGTTGGTGGTGGAGGCGGCAACGCTGTCAATCGGATGATTGCCAGTGAAGTGGCTGGGATCGAGTTTTGGTCAATTAATACCGATTCTCAAGCCCTTTCCCAAAACTCCGCCGCTAAACGCTTGCAGGTGGGTCAAAAGTTGACACGGGGACTCGGTGCGGGGGGAAATCCCGCCATTGGTCAAAAAGCAGCAGAAGAATCTCGCGATGAAATTGCCCAAGCCTTAGCCGAGTCCGATTTGGTTTTCATTACAGCCGGGATGGGTGGCGGTACAGGAACGGGTGCAGCACCGATTGTGGCAGAAATCGCCAAGGAAATGGGCGCGTTAACGGTGGGCGTAGTCACTCGCCCGTTTACCTTTGAAGGACGCCGCCGCACGTCTCAAGCGGAGGAAGGGATTGCCGCACTGCAAAGCCGAGTTGATACTCTAATCGTGATTCCCAATAATAAGCTGTTGTCGGTGATTTCTGAACAAACACCGGTTCAAGATGCGTTTAGAGTTGCCGATGATATCCTGCGTCAAGGTGTACAAGGGATTTCAGATATTATCACCGTTCCAGGGTTAGTGAATGTCGATTTTGCTGATGTGCGAGCTGTTATGGCAGACGCGGGTTCAGCGTTAATGGGAATTGGTGTAGGTTCCGGTAAATCCCGCGCTAGAGAAGCGGCGGTGGCAGCGATTTCCTCGCCCCTGCTGGAGTCGTCGGTGGAAGGCGCTAGAGGGGTAGTTTTTAATATTACCGGGGGTAGTGATCTGACGCTACACGAAGTTAATGCGGCGGCGGAAACAATTTACGAGGTGGTTGATCCCAACGCTAATATTATTTTTGGTGCTGTGATTGATGACAGGCTTCAAGGTGAAATTAGAATTACGGTGATTGCCACGGGATTTAGTGGTGAAGCGCCACCGCCCCCACCTGTCAATGAAGTTCCCCGTTATACACGACCGATCACACCGAGACCTAATCCGCCAACCCCTGCACCAGAACCGAAAAGCCGACCGGGACTAGATATTCCCGAATTTTTGCAACGGCGTCGTTTTCCCAGAAGCTAGTACGAGAAGGTAGGGGAGCTGAGTGAGCAGGGGAAGCTGGGGGAGCTGGGGGAGCTGAGGGAGCGAAGTATCAAACCTCAAAACCCATAACTCAAAACTCATAACTGATGCAAGTACCAGTAGCGCTGACAATAGCCGGATCAGATAGCGGCGGTGGGGCAGGAATTCAAGCAGATTTGAAAACCTATGCCTTTCACCGAGTTCATGGTGCGAGTGTCCTGACTTGTGTCACCGCCCAGAATACTCAAGGGGTCAACCGCGTTGATGCTTTGCCAGTCGCCGCCGTTGTTGCTCAAATTGAGGCGGTGGTGCGCGATATGGGGACTCAGGCGACCAAAACGGGTATGTTACTCAATGCTGAGATTATTAATGCTGTAGTGTCTCAGGTTAAGAGTTTCCAGCTTGACCCCCTGGTGGTTGATCCGGTGATGGTATCCCGCACAGGAGACCAACTGATTGATGATCAGGCGATAACGTCTTTGCGAGAGGGTTTGATTCCTCTGGCAACGATAGTGACACCCAATCGTTATGAAGCTCAATTACTTAGTGGTTTAGAGATTCATACCCTTGATGATATGCGATCGGCTGCCCAACGCATTTATCAACTGGGAGCAAACGCTGTTTTAGTTAAGGGCGGTGCGATGAAGGGTGATCTGTGTGGGGTCGATGTCTGGTTTGATGGGTCTCAGTTCTACACCCTGAAAACGATGTTGATTGAAACCAAGAATAATCACGGCACAGGTTGTACACTCAGTAGTGCGATCGCGGCGAATTTGGCGATGGGCAAAAACCCACTCACCGCCGTGCAAAGGGCAAAGGAGTATGTGACAACAGCACTCCAATACGCCCTCGATATTGGTCAAGGATATGGACCTGTGGGGCATTTTTTCCCATTATTGCCCTCTTGATGACCGGAAATGGCAAAACCATGGAGTTAATGTTAAATAGCATAGGCTTCTTTCCTAAAGAGGCGAATAGTGTAAGATAGGCGTCGTATAATTAATGCCACAGTTATAGAGCTAGGAGTTCATCAGAAGTCGGTTACGACTATTCCTAGATAAGAACGAAACTTTTGTCAGGAACCCCACGGCTATAGGTTCCGAGGGCATCGAAATTTCCCGCACCTGACCAGCCTAAGACCTACGCGGTCTACATGAATTCTAATTCCCCAATTAATCCTTCTATGCAAAATCCGCCAACCGACCGTTATACCCCGTCAACCGCCGCCAATAACTATTGCCCTTCAGTGCCAATCTCTGTATACCGGGAACTGGCGGCTGAGTTACAAGCAGCCCAAGCGATGTTGGATTCCCTCAATGGTCAAAATAAGCAGTTGGTCAAACAAAACCAAAAACTGCGCCAAGAAGTGGAAAAAGTGCTGCAATCGAGCCAACATCTTCAGCAGGTAGTGGATTCATTGACACCCGTTACCGGGGTGGAAATGCCTCGACGCCAATCGATTCCTTCAGAATCCCATCCTACCCCGTCAATCCCTAAATCATCTAAATCACCTAAATCAGCTCCCTCTAGGGTAGGGGTTGAGGTTCCCCCTCCTCATCCCCAGTTAGACCCCCTTTCCTCGCCTTACAGAGAAAGTTTCGTCATTGAACAGGAAGACTCTCGTTCCCGGCGTACATCCGCCTCTGAGGGTCACAGAGAGGTCAATGGTTGGTTTTTAGTCTTAGCCATCGTGTTGATTGTACTCAGTGCCTTTGGTGCAGGTTTTCTGATTGTACGACCCTTATTAAATAACAATCGTTAATTGTCCGATGACGAATGA
The DNA here is from genome assembly GCF_040217205.1 of Coleofasciculus sp. A1-SPW-01. Lineage (NCBI taxonomy): Bacteria > Bacillati > Cyanobacteriota > Cyanophyceae > Coleofasciculales > Coleofasciculaceae > Coleofasciculus > Coleofasciculus sp. A1-SPW-01. The sequence goes on from NZ_JAVJNP010000133.1 coordinate 28,479, forward strand.
CATAAACAAATGACGAATTAAAGATTCGTAGAAATTGCCTGAACCGGACAAGTAGGGATACACTGCTCACAGACAATACAACGCGATCGCGTAAAGTTGAGTCGAAAGTCATCGGGATTGAGGGTTAAGGCTTCTGTGGGACACACACCCGTACACAATCCACAATCGACACAACTGGTTTCGTCAATCAAGATTTCTCGGTCAATCAGGGATACATTGATATCGTGCGATCGCATCCACTCAATGGCAGCATCAAGCTGATCGATATCTCCTGAGAGTTCCACCACGAGTTTGCCAATTTGATTGGGGGCAACTTGAGCGCGGATAATATTGGCGGCGACATTGAAATCCTTTGCCAGTCGGTAGGTTACTGGCATTTGGACTGTGCGTTTTGGAAAGGTGAGGGTTAGCCGTTTTTTCATGGTCTTGTTAGCCTATGGACAGCATCGTTTTGATGAAAATTGACAAGTTGTAACTTAAATTGCGTTAAACATGACCGCGAATTCCCCAGACTCCGGCTCTCCATCTCCCCAGACACCTAAAGCAAGTCTCAGCTCTCGGCTGAGAAATTTTATAATTGCCCTAGTCGCCATCATTCTTGGCGTTGCCCTATTCTTAGGATTACAAACACAGACGGGTTCGGCTTCTCTCGATGCCCAAGCTGAGGAATCCACGCCCCTAGAAGTTGCCATGAGTAATGGCAAGCCAACCTTAATGGAGTTCTATGCTAACTGGTGTACTACTTGTCAAGCCATGGCGCAAGACTTGGGGGAATTGAAACAACAGTACACCGACTCGGTTAATTTTGTGATGCTGAATGTGGATAACAGCAAGTGGTTACCCGAAATTCTCAACTACCGAGTCGATGGTATCCCCCATTTTGTGTTTTTAGACACCCAAGGCGAAGCCATTGCCCAAACGATTGGGGAACAACCTCGCCCAGTTTTAGAGGCGAACTTAGAAGCCTTGGTCGCTGACCTACCTTTACCCTATACTCAAGGCGATGGACAAGTCTCTACATTTAAAGCGCCTGTATCATCGTCAAAGACGTCTCCAGATGATCCTCGGAGTCATGGCAGTCAGGTTAATTAGTCAACACCGTTTAACGTGAACGGTTAGGAGCATCATTTGTCCTTTGTCTTATGTCTTATGTAGGAGTTTGAGGGAAACCCTTGCCAAAAAAAAATCTACCAATAGTAAAGTTTTCGTTACAGAGTTTTGGAGGCAGAGGCTTCACTCTATTATCTTGGAGATGGGAGAGCTATTAGGCTACTAGGAGGATAAGAATGGCAGATCAACACTCCCCAGCCAATTACACCAGCGCAGACTTAGAGAAGGCGGCACTCAGCCGATTTCGTTCTCTTATATCGTTTCTACCTAAAAATTGTAAATTATTTCGAGAACTCTGGAACCGTTCCACAGTATTATGCTTAGACTTTGAAAATTGCCCTAACCTTCTTGATCAGGTTATGGGTCAATCTTTTTTACTACTACTCGTCGCCCATTACTTAGGATTAGCGGACTCTGTACTTTTCCGAAGAGGTAAAAAGGTAATGGGATGGATGACTATGATGACCTAGCACATTCATTCAATAACCCCAGTTAGGCTGCCACGTCGTTGGTTGGCAAATCAAGCGTTATGTCAAGATTGGGCAAATTATAACCCTTACACAGGATAAATGACAAAGGCTATAGCTTGCTTCTTGTCGGGAGCGAGTATGACGATTCCAGCTTGAACTTTAATTGTGTCCACTGACTTGGGTAATTGCAGAATCTGTAACGATTGCTACTGTGCTGCCTATGAGTTTAATGAACCATAGACTTGAGTTATTTCTGCTGTAGTTTTATGACGCTGATACTTTGGTCAATAACGTTAATCATTGCCTTAATAGCCGTTTATCTCAGTCTTAAAGTTACTGAAGAAATAGAACGAGTTGCTGCTGTACTCACTGCATTAATCTGTCTGATATTTTGCTTGTTTTTTGCTCCGTTGCCGATAAAAATAGCAATTCTACTCCTTCTCCTCCTTAGTCTCAATTACACGGTTAACTTGATTAGTCGATATATTTCATCTGACTCTGATTAACACAACTCAATCTGGGTTAACTACTCCCTGTTGGAATAGGGAGAAGGCTCCAAGGCAGGGGGTAGAGGGTAAGTAGGTGGACATAATTAACGTGAACGGTGAAGAACTCGCTCCCTTGAGAAGCAAGCTACGTTTATGTAGCGTGCCGTTTTATTTTGTCCGATTACTTAGAGGGCAGAAGGCAGAGGGTAAAAGGGTAATGCTTTCTCCCTCTAAAAATTAAAAATTTTCCTGACATTATTACCTGGTACTGTTAATGATAATATTGACGTGATGTAAATTAGGTAAAACGTTCAGGATAAATCATGAATAAGAAGAATCTGCTTCGCAATATTCTCATCGGTACAGGTGTGGCTGCGGTTGGTGGTATTGGGACGAAAATGGCGGTTGATTATTTACGCAACCGAGACCAAGAAGAAGTGGTTGATGAAAGTCAAGAAGAAGCAGAACCTGCATCTGAAGAAGAAGTTGCTTATGCGACAGTCGCTACGGATTCGGTACAAGGTTTTCTCGATGCTAGCTTTGGTGATGAAGGTCGTTATACGCCCACTCGTCCGCCTAAGGTTTTCGAGTATCAGGGACAACAATACATGGTGATTTGGGCTTACGACAATCAGAAAGATAAAAATCAAATGTTGGCATTTGCTTACACCGATGAAGGGCGAAAAATGATTGCTAGTGTGGGGTATACAGCCGATACGACTGATTATAATGTGAACTTAGAAGATACGCCATTCTGTGTTGATGTAAATGGAGAACAAGTTACATCAGGACAAGGTGAAACCTCTGGCGCCGAAGATGTGGATTTTGTTTTAGCTTAAGCTAAATTGAATTGAGTCTAATATTACCAGTTGTGGTAGGATGAGGTGGTTTAAACAACCACCTTATTTAATTTATTTGTCGTTATCCTAAAAATCGAATGACTAGCGATTTACAACCCACCTTAAACGTACAAACGGCTATTGAACAACGTCGTGCGGCGCGTTCTTTTCGTCCGGATACGATTCCGGAGGCTATTTTAACAGAAATATTTCGCTTAGGCGTGCGATCGCCCTCCGGTTACAACCTACAACCCTGGCGATTTGTAGTGGTGCGGGAAGCGGCGAATCGGGAAAAACTCAAAGCCTGTGCCTTTAATCAGCGTCAGGTGGGGGAAGCTCCAGTAATACTAATTTGTTGTGGCGATCGCCGCATCAACCAAAAGGAGTATATTGAGTCTGTGATTCAATTGGGACAAGAAGCTGGTGCAATGAATGACGCCTATGCTGATACGTTGCGATCGGCGGTTCCTCAGTTATTTGAAAATAAACCCTGTTTTGACTCCATAGAAGCCTGGACAAATCGCCATACGATGTTAGCTGTGGCGCATTTAAATCGCTCAATCCCTTGATGAGTCAGTGTTTTTCTTCACTATTGCCTATTGCCTATTGCAAGAAAGCCTAGCGCGTAGCGCTATAGCTTTTATTGTGTCCACCTACTTACCACAACGGGAATCAGCACAGGGCAGTTTGTGTTTATCGGCTGGACATTTGACGTTGTTGCTCAAGGTAGCATCGATTATTAGCTCTTCCGACTACCCATAAGTCTCTGTGACCTAGAGAAATGATATTGTAGAGACGTTGCCTGCAATGTCTCTACTCTCAGAGGGGAAACTTATGCTGACTGAACTACAAACGCGCAAACTGACTAAATTTTTCAGTATGCACGATGCCAAGTTTGATGGGGCTTTAGCTTATCAAGATTTTGAAAATATTATAAAAAAGTTAGCCGCATTAAGACACTGGGGTTCGCGTTCCCCTAGGTATCAAATTTTACTGAATAACTGTAATCGCAACTGGGAAGAATTGAAACGAGATGCAGATATAACCCACAATAAAAAAGTTAGCTTAGAAGAATGGTTATCCTACTATTCTATTATTTTAAATGATGAAGAGAAATACCTGCACAACATCCATTTCTTTATGGAATTAGTTTTCGAGGTGTTTGACAAAGATGAAGATGGAAAAATTAGCCAAGCAGAGTGGGCAGGGATTTTAAGTGTTTACAATGTATCGCCTGTTTATGCTCCACGAGTATTTCCTAAATTAGATACCAATCAGGATGGTTTTTTAAGCAAAGAGGAAGTCCTGCAACTCATTCGTGAGTTTTTCTACAGCGACAATCCAGACGTGCCAGCTAACGAGATGTTTGGACCTTATTGATGTAGAGGTGTGGGGGAGCAGGGGAGCAAAAGTTTATTGCTGGTACGTAGTTGTTTCAGCCGTTAAATCTCTCCTAAACTTTATGACGACAGCTATAATTCAAACCTAAAAACACAGACGTAGCCTGCTACGTCTGTACTTAACTTATTTGTCTATTTTGTCTATCCTAGACAGCGCCGGGTCCTCGACCACGCTCATCTTTTTCCATCGTCAACTCGCCTTGGCGTTCTTCATCGAGTTGTTGCAGTTCTTGGCGGCGTTTAGCCGTCTCTTGTTCTTCTTTTTGGCGCAAGTCACCCGGTTCGTTGACATACATTTCGGGTTCAACGGCAAAGTTATTCACCAAGCCTTCGTTGTCTACGGTATATCCCTCAGTGGTGTTGATACTATCAGGATTGGTTTGCTGATCTTCCGTAACCTTCGTCTTATAGTTATCTCCTTCCCGTTCATGACGGGCGGCTGTTTCCGCCGGAACCAGGTTTCTGTCGTAGTTTTCGTATTTAATTTGCTCTTTTGTCTTAGCTTGGCGATCTGAAGGATTTGTCGGATTCATATATAAGTCCTCGAAAAGCATCAATATGTATGTATTTCACTTTCCAAGTTACAGAAGAATTAATTGACGCACATCCCTCTGGCGAGTTAAATTAAGTTCACTTTACAGGTGTTTAGCACAAATGCATCCCTCTATGGGCTTAAACTTTAAAGAGAGATGGGGTTGTAGAAACGTGCCATGGCACGTCTGGGAGATGAGAGTGGGTTGAGTAACATCAGGCTCAATGATCAATCAGCAGAAACGTGGGGCAATTGGTGATAAAAGTTACAATAGTCCAGAGAGTCGGTCAAAAATAAGGGTTGACGTATTGAACAAGATATGTGTAAGTAAAAACAACACTTTATTTGCTCTGCCATCCCCGTTTTGACTTATTACTTATTACTTATTACTTGCTCGTAGTTATGTCATCATCTCGAAAGCCGCCTTATATGAGAGACTTTGCTCAGTTTGAGCAACATGTGGCAACGATTTTTCAGAACGAGGGGTGGACTGTTACCACTCCCGACCCCAAGCCGCCAGAGTATGATTTAGTGGTTAGCAAAGAGGGTCAAACGGGTGCGGTTCATCTGAAATGGTTGATCAGTAATGTCCAAAAACCGCAAATACTCCGATTCCTAGGCTTTTTAGAATCGAAAGCGGGTCAAGACTTTAACTGTGGTTTTTTTATCACGACTAAAGGCTATGGTGCGCCCGCCAATGCTTTAATTCGCTCTTGGGGGTCAGACGCTAAAATCCAATGTGGAATTGCAGCAGACACCCAAATTCTCTGGGTGAATGAGGATGAATTACCGCCGCCAGAACCGCCGAAACCGGGTAAAATTTATGTTGGCGTTTTTACCTGCAAAGGTGGCGTCGGCAAAACCACCGTATCTGCTCATTTAGCGGGTGCTTTTGCCCTAGAGGGATTTAATGTGGCGCTCGTCGATTTAGACCCAGAACAAAACCTGCAAAAGCTACTAGGCGATGGGGTGGATGTTCCCCGACCTAGAGGTGTTGGCGCGAGTACCTATATTGCGGTCTATGATTGGCGTGAGTGGCATGAAGATGCAGCACGGGATTGTAAAATGGTCGTTTGTGATTGTTCCCCTGCCTTAGAACGTAATCCCAAAGAGCTGGTGAGTCAATTTGACTATTGCATTATTCCCACCACCTTAAATCCCTTGGGACTGAACAAACATGGTCAAGTGATTAAGGATACGGTAAGAGGAATCCGAGAACTTAATCAACAAGCTCACCTATTTGTGCTAGTCAATAATTTCAAATATCCCGGCTCTAAACGGCGATTGCGGTTACTCAGAGATACGTTTTTGGATACGTATAATGAGGTCAAAGCCATCGATCATAAGTTCCACTGCATTGATCCCAAATACGCTTGTATTCGCTCTAGTGATCAACTGTATTATTGGGGAATTCATTTACTGGAAAATCCTGACGAAGCTCGCAGTGAGTTAGCGTTTAAACTGGTGGGCGGAATTTGTTATCCCCGCGATGATTTTATTAACCTTGCCGATTATATTGAACGGGAAGCGGGGTTAGGGATTCTCCGGAATTAAGAGCAGGGGGAGCAGGGGAAGCAGGGGAAGCAGGGGAAGCAGGGGGAGATGGGTAAGAGAATTTAGTGACATACTCCTACACCAACCTGAGTACAGGTATGGTGTAGGCTTCCAAGACAATCCGACTATTGTTTAGGAGACTCTTGGCTTTATTAACGACACGGGATGCCCCTCCGCGCCGGAACAATACAAAAGTCTGTTCGTGC
>NZ_JAVJNP010000134.1:0-7477 GCF_040217205.1 Coleofasciculus sp. A1-SPW-01
GCACGAACAGACTTTTGTATTGTTCCGGCGCGGAGGGGCATCCCGTGTCGTTAATAAAGCCAAGAGTCTCCTAAACAATAGTCGGATTGTCTTGGAAGCCTACACCATACCTGTACTCAGGTTGGTGTAGGAGTATGTCACGAAATACTGCCACGCTTACGGGCTTCTTTGTAGGATGTTCCCACATTTCGTAACCCAGCGCGAATCATTTGCTGTTCTAATAGGGTAAAAAAGCGGGCGCGATCGCCTCCCCGAACCACAGCCTGATTATGGGCTTCTGCTATAGCAATGGGATAGCCATAGCCTTTGTAAACCTGTGCCAGCATTAAACTTAGGGCTTGATTGAATAACATCGTATCTTGGGCTACCCATTCTGGAACCTCGACGCGGGCAATTTCTGTACCAACGTGAACATAGCAGAAGTAAATCCGGTGATGATCGTATAGATCTAAAATTCGTACCGAACTGCGAAACAAAGGACTACGTTGTCCGGGTTGTAGTAAACTCGACCAGAGCATCGTATCACGTAAGGGTTCAACAACCTGACAAGGCAATTTATCGGTAACAGAGGCGCAATGGCTGAGACAGTTTGGGGTGTCATAAGGACAGGCTTGTAACCGAAGAAAATGCAGGGCTTCGTTGCTGCGAGACGCGCTCAAATAGCCCATCAGTGGTACATTGACCGATCGCAACTGATCCCAAGCGGCTAAAATTGGCGGTAGGATGCGATCGCGGGCTTCTGTGGGTAAGGATTCCAGAAACCAGTAAATCAGAGATCCATCCACCATCGCCAGATTAGGAATATCGAAGTGAGAACCGGGGGGATTCACCCAGCGACACGCCATATCTGCCAATATCGCCACCTCAGACACAGTGCGACAATATCCCATCCATTCTTCAGTACGAATCCCCCATTGGCGAGATATGTATAAATCTTCGGGTCGGTAAAAGACTTCGGGTAGGTTATCCAAAAGCGGGTGTAAACTCTGCCCATAGTGCAGCATCACCCGACCGACATTAATTAAATAACAATAGGCGATTTCGTGATGGGAGGGAGAAATTTGAGATCCATCGGTAGCGAAAACCGTGTGGCTTTCCGGAGGGGAGTCCAGATCAAGGCGAGTATCCAGGGGTTCGACGGGAACAGCCGCCGTAAAAGTTATGCGATCGCGCCATTGCTGGTGGGATTGAATCAAGTCATCCTGTCGGGTATTAGTCTCCAGCAGCAGCTTTTGCGCTAATTCCCAGCGTTGGCGACTTGCCAGCGCCTCCCCTTTCAGATGCTGGCTAATTCCAGGGATTTGTTTCGCGAGTTTCGTGAGATCGAGCATTTAATTATAGTACCCGATGCAGGATATGTATCATTATTTTATCTTTTTTTACGATTTCAGTAGTAATAATTATAACTATTGCTTAAACGAAGCAAACCTCTGACTTATTTGGGATTTATTGTAACCATTTTTACAGTTTTAAACTTCCTTCAGGCATGAATTGTAAGATTAAATTACCAAATATTAAGTTATATCAAATAAGCTTGAATTTATCTTGGTAGCTGTCCTAGAGTCAAGTCAATCCAATTAGCATTCATGAGAGTGTTATGTAACCCAGATTGAAAAAGCTGGATAACTGACACTTAATTTGACTCAATGCTGTGTAGGTAATAAACTGACAAGCTTTTACTCTGACTAAGCCTATTTCAAGAACAAGGAAATTGAATGCCATTGGCATAAAGCTTATTAACAAATAGTACCGATGAGGTGCGTTATGGATGTTGTAACCCTTTCAAAACTCGGTGTCAAACATGCTGAAAATGCCGTAGCAGAATCCCTACGGATTAAAACTGGATTAGATTGGACAAAGCCAGTTACCTTTTACGGGATTATCAATGAACGTTGTAATGCAAAATGTCGCCAGTGTGAGTATTGGCGACTCCCTGAAAACAAAGAGGAAATGACGATTGAAAAATGGAAACGCGCCCTCCTCAGTATAAAAGACTTTGTGGGTGAGTATTCCATCAACTTTAGTGGCGGTGAACCTTATATCAAAAAAGGATTTCTCGACCTACTGGCGTTTGCCAATAGCAATGGTATTCACTGCGGTGTGACCACAAATGGTTCGTGCATGACCCAGGAAAATGCTGCCAAAACTGTAGCCGCGCGTCCCTTTAATGTAAATATGTCGGTGGATGCTCCCAATGCGGAACTCCATGATTACCTACGTGGTTATCCCGGTTTATTTGCTAAACTTTCTAACGGCATTAAGTATCTACGCCAGGAACAGGAAAAACAAGGTATAAGCTTCCCGATTATTGTCAAACCGACATTAAATCGCCTTAATTTCCGCTTAATGCCCGAACTGGTAGAATGGGCGCAACAAATTGGCGCGACTGCTGTTAATTTCCAGCCCGTCAATCTTTGGACACCAGAAACCTATAATGAACTGTGGCTGAAAGCTGAAGACTATGACGACTTTGCTCAGGTCATTGAGCGCCTAATTGAAATGAAGCAAAACGGTGCGCCTATTATGACGGGTGATGATGTTCTGCGGCTTTTCTTACCTCATTTCCGTGAAGAAAAGGCTCCTGAATCCGTTCGTCCCTGTCGAGTTGGGCTTCGCAATTTCTGGATTGAAACGGATGGAAATGTGAAACTCTGTAATGACTATCCAGTCATTGGCAATATTAAACACCAGAGCGCGAAAGAAATCTGGTATGGGGAAAAAGCCAAAGAGGTTCGCCAGCAGACATTAGACTGCGGTAAACTTTGCTTGATTACCTGTGTGTCGCAAAAAACGCTTAAGGATAAGGTTTTGATGGGAATGAAGCTACTGCGGAATTGATGCAAAATTTCGATTATCCCTCGCCTGGAGAACAAAACTGGACTATGTTCTCAGGTTGAGGGGTTTCATTTGTATGTAAGCTGTTCGGCGTTTAAACCGTAATGTTAATAATAGCGCGTTCCCTGTAGTGCGTTAAGCGAAGCCATGCCGCAGGCTTTAGTGAAGCCATGCCGCAGGCTTTGCATCTTGCTCGCTACCCGTCCTACCCGTCCCCAATTTAAATGCATGACAGTTTAGCTATTTATGATTATCGATGAAAAATGAGTCAAAAACGCTTGAAAGTTTTGTTAATTATAGAACAATGTAATCCGAAGATGAGTTCTACCCCTTTAACATAAATTGTCAATAGCTGAACAGTCCAGTTGGATGGTGCGTGTATGCATTATCCGAACTCTAGTTAGACCAAGCTGAGAAATCCTGAGCAAACTCGGACAGAGATAATAACTGAATTTTTGAATGATTGCGAACCTCGTCTCGATGCGCGGCTGTATTATAGCCCCAATCCGCTAAATAGAGTCTCACCTGAGCCAAGTCTGATTGCTGTTCCACTGATAGTAAGGTATTTAACCGATCTTCTACAAACCAGAGACTTGCAGATTCATCTGTAAAGTCTTGTATAAGTTGTCGTAGAGTTTGGTGTTTTGGACGTTTAATTTCTTTGCCGATAATTCTATCCTCTGATAGTTCGATACCTTGTTGTTGTAATAACTGCTTGGCAAAGCGCCCTTCCTTAGTGGTTACAATAAAGACCTGCGTTTGCGTTTCTAGGATTTGCTGTAGGCGCTCAATTACCCCAGGATAAAAGCGGTGTAGTGCTAACCAACTCTCTAAATCACTTGTAATCCATTCATCGCGAATTTTATCTAACTGTTGACCTAAGTTCTGTGGCTGCAAGTTTTCGGAGTCAACACATTGGTGCAAAACGGTTGACCAATCTTGTAAAATCTGGGATTCTGAAACCCCTAAAAGTAAGGCTCGTACTAAAACAGGCATTTCCCATCCGGTTTCAATCACAGGGCGCAAGCGGTAAAATTTGTCCGCTATGTTGGGTGGCGGTGTTGTGGTTTCTGGTTGCCAAATTTTGCAGTAGGTACGCCAAGCGGTTTGGAAATATTCCAGAAGTCCATCACAGATAACGCCATCAAAGTCGAGGGCGAGAATTGTGGGAGCATCAGTTGACATAAAGTTATCTCAATGATGAATAATGATTTATAGCAGTCCTAAATAGGTCGGAACAGATAGGCAGACAAAGTTACTTAACAACTGAATAAAAAGAAGAGTGGCAACCAAATTAGCAATATCCTCATCAGTGTAGAGTGACGCAAAGATTTTCATTCCGCTTTCAACGCTTGGCGAACTGCGGGATGAATCAAGTTATCAGGGACGTGGTTTTGCTCAATATACTCATTGATTTCAGCCTGGTTATCCAAATAAAAACTCAGGGCATCAAAAACTTGAGCCAGGGTAAGCTGAGGATACTGTGTCGGAATTTCTTCAGGAGGAGTCCCCAATCGCCATAAGCCGACGATGACTCGTACTGATAGGCGAGTCCCGGTGATAATCGGTTCACCGCTTAAAATCTCTGGATTGCGAGTGACATATTTGGAAACGGCTGTAGTGGTCATCAATAAAAGCCCATAAGGGATAGCTCGTTTTTATTGTAGAGCAATATTGTTCTACCCAGACTCCACCGCTCTTTTTTTAAGCTGTCATGCATTTAAATTGGGTATTAGTAGCGAGCAAGATGCAAAGCCTGCGGCATGGCTTCGCTTAACGCACTACAAAGATTTCGTCATTATTGACATTAAGGTTTAAATGCCGAACGGCTTATTGGGTTCACCGACTAATCAAGAATGTTGGCACTCCCACAGGGCAAATTTTCACTACCATTGCTCTTAATTGGCAACAACTTTATTACGCTTGGGATCACCTAGTTGGGAACGGGAAAGAGCGGTTTTTGGATTGAGACTGGGTTGATTGCCCCAGTTTTGGGTAAGCTTGTCCAACAGTTGATCTTGCTGTTGGCGAAATTCCCAGATATTATTGCCCCCATTAATAATCGCAAACCAAACCCGATCGCGCTCTTGTGTGGGCATTACCCCCGCTAAAGCACTCACCTGGCGTAGGGTTCCGGTTTTCATCGCGGTTCCCTCTGGCAGATTGCGAGCATAAATTGTCCCGTTTTTATCCCTCCCGGCTAGGGGGAATACATCAATGACACCTAAGTTATGGGGTGTTAATAATTTTTCCAGGGCGATTAGCATCGCAGTAGCCGCACGGGGAGAGATTTGGTTTTCTGTTCCTAATCCTGATCCATTAATCAGTTGAATTTCCTCTGGAGGGACATTGGCTAACTTGGCGGCTTCTTTGGCAACCACATCAGCCCCACCAACAGCATCAGCTAAAATCTGAGCCATGCCATTGTTACTATAGATGTTCATTTCTCTGAGGATTTCCACCAAGGGTAGGGATTGGTGACGTAATAGTATCCTCATGTCGTCAGGGGGAGTTTTCACTGTTTTGATTTGACCGCTAATCACCAGTTCAGGTTTGGGGGTTCCGGGCGACATTCTGCCATGGTGACGTATAACGGAACGAGACCAGGTTTTGCCATTTAATCCTGTCTTTAGCTGCTCCCCCGATCGCGTCGGATCTTCTTCGTAGTTCATATTGAAGTTGCCCGCAATGACTAAATTGCCATTGACGCGGCGAATCCCAAGCTGATTGAGGCTGTTCCCCAAGGCGATCGCTTCCTCCCAGACAAACAGCGGATCACCACCACCTGTAATCACTAAATCTCCCTCTAATACACCGTCCCGGATATCACCTGTCGCCCCTACTTGGGTCTCAAATTCATGATCAGGTTTCCATTGACTTAACGTCACTAATGTGGTAGCAATTTTGGTCAACGAAGCAGCAGGGCGAGGAATTTTACCCTGATGTTCTGCTAGAACATTCAGCCCTGATTGTATCCAGATTCCTTGATTGTCTGCGAGTGAACCCTTGTTTCTTAGGTCTTGGAGATATTGATTAATCGTGGCTTCGGCGCTCGGGTCAGGCTTGGGTAGAGTAAATAAGGATGTTTCTTGCCATGGCAAGGGTTGGATAGTCTCAACCTTATCTAAATCCAACGTGGCAGCCTGCATTCCCACAATCTTGACCAATAACGCGGCTATCGATGAAGCAATCAATCCAGCACCAATTCGTTGTAACATTACCGTTTCTCCTCCACGGTGCTTTATTGTACGAAGTGAATGGCACCGATGAAAAGGTTTCTTCAAGGGTTTTTCTGGGAGATCAGCACTCTTGAGAGGGGGTATGGGGTGTAGGGTGTAGAGTGTAGGGTTTAGGATGCCGGGTGTCGGGTGTCGGGTTTGTTGCCAAATAAGCTAAAACAGGATTACTCAATCAACGTTCTCCAGGTGAGGGTCAGTTTGGTAGAGGTTTTCCGTAACGGCTTCTGTTAAAATCTTTAAGGTTTCTATCTCTTTGAGCAATGGCATCTCGCGAACGGATCGCAATCGACGCGATGGGAGGGGATCACGCTCCCTCAGAAATTGTGGCTGGAGCTATCCGAGCCCAAGAAGAGTTGGGCGTAGAGGTTATATTGGTTGGCGATACTCAGGCTATTGAAGCGTCCCTGAAAGAACACAAAAGTCCCTGCCAGCTAGAAATAGCCCCGGCGGAAGACGTAATTGCCATGGAAGAGGAACCCTTGGTGGCGATAAAACGCAAACCCAAGGCGTCAATCAACGTGGCGATGGATTTAGTCAAAACCAAGCAGGCACAAGCCGTGGTGTCGGCGGGTCATTCTGGCGCAGCTATGGCAGCAGCATTACTGCGTTTGGGACGGCTCAAGGGCATTGATCGCCCAGCGATTGGCGCTATGTTCCCCACCCTGATTGCTGGAAAGCCGGTGATTATTCTAGATGTGGGGGCAAATGTAGATTGTCGTCCCAAATATCTGGAGCAATTTGCGGTGATGGGGACGGTATATAGCCAGTATGTGCTGGGAATACCAGAACCCAAAGTCGGATTGCTCAATATCGGGGAAGAAGACTGTAAGGGGAATGATTTAGCGATTCGGACTCATCAACTGCTACAGGACAATCCCAGAGTCGCCTTTCTGGGTAATGCTGAAGGGAGAGATGTACTCTCAGGTCAGTTTGATGTGATTGTCTGTGATGGCTTTGTCGGCAACATCTTACTCAAGTTTGCCGAAGCGGTGGGAGAAATCGTCTTACAAATTCTGCGGGAGGAATTGCCCCAAGGCTTACATGGTCAACTGGGAACGGCGATTCTCAAGCCGAATCTGAAGCGGATTAAGCAGCGTATCGATCATGCTGAACATGGCGGTGGGTTGCTCTTGGGAGTGGATGGAGTCTGTATTATTAGCCATGGGAGTTCTCAAGCACCGTCTATTTTTAATGCGATTCGCTTGGCAAAAGAAGCGATTGATAATCAGGTGCTGGAGCGTATTCAGTCTACTGAAATCAAAAGGGTTAACTAACAGTCCGTAAATATCTAGACAATCATTGACATAACTAGACATTTTTGATGATATAATACAGGAATGTCTAGTTTAACTCCCCAAGAAGCAGCTACTCGACTTTGTGTGACGGTCTTGCACGTTGCACCG
>NZ_JAVJNP010000059.1:0-9800 GCF_040217205.1 Coleofasciculus sp. A1-SPW-01
GAGAACCATTCATAAAGCAGACGGCTATGAATACCAATCCTAAAAATAATGATTCGCTATCGCTCAATTTCAATGTTGGCGGCAATTCCCCTCCCGCTAACCTTCGGTATAACGGGAGTCCCCTTGCCGCATTTAAGATGGCTAAAGTACCGTTTTGAATACCGACTTCTACCGTAATGGCTTTGGCGCTACGGATATCTAGCTTAGCCAAGGTAGCGAGTGTAAACCCCAGTAGCATTGTACTCATGTTTAAAGCGAGGGTAACCCAGCCCACTTTCAAGAAGAAGCTGGCAACATTAGCGCGTTCTGCTGCCAACAAACCCACGATAATTAGGGCTAAAAAGAATAGAGAGAGCCACTTAACCCATTTTTCCACCTGTGCGGCAAAACGAGGAGCGTAGTGGTGAATTACCATGCCTAATATCACTGGAATCAGGGTAATGACAGCAATTTGAATGACCGTCATCAAGAAGGGTAGCTGTAGGATAGTAGACTCCCCTAGAAAACGCTGCATCGCTAGGTTAACGACCAAAGGAATCGTAAATACTGTAATCACGCTGCTAATTGCCGTCAGCGTAATGGATAGGGCAACGTTACCCTGTACTAAGTAGGTGACTAGGTTGGATGTGGGTCCACCAGGGCAAGCCGCTAAAACCATCACGCCAACCGCCAATTCTGGAGAAAGCGGGAAAAGGCTAGCGAGTAAAAAGCCTACGGCGGGCAGCATGATAAGCTGAGCAATGAGTCCGAGAATTGCGGCTTTGGGTTCAACTAATACCCGCTTAAAATCATCAACTGTCAACCCTAATCCCATACCCAGCATAATGATAAATAGGGCTAAGGGAAGAAAAATTGCGGTTAAAACGTTTGATTCCATTGCTCCTGTACACACTACTTACGTTGACAGCGCCCTTAGATAAGCCAAACTTTTCCCTGTTTGCCAGGAGTGAGTTTTACTAGAATTATCACCTTATGTCCGTGCTACACACTCGCAAGTCTGTAAACTTTTGCAACAACTAGCGGTATTTTTGCATAAAAACCAAACGAGTGTTTCAAAAAGAGCAGTGTACTGATGACCCACTCAGGTTTAAGGTACGTCGCCGTTGAACAATACCCATGCACCCAATATGCGATCGCCCGATATTGTCGGTTGGGTTGAAGGATGAAACCCGACACTCATCACTGCTTCTCCACCTTTTAACTCTGGTGCGATCGCGTAATCGAGTCATGAGACTGGGATGAAACTGGCTAGGTGCAACTGTTTTGAGACCATAATAGGGGTAAGTGCTTTCAAGTGCCGTTTGAGGTACTGTTGTCAATGTCGAAAACTTCAGAGGTTTGAACGTTACCGCTATGGAAATCCAACGGGTTATCTTAAATAACATTGGGCTATTTGAAAACCTGGAAATTCCTTTAGCACCCACCGAGCAAAATCCCAGCAATATCACCGTCTTTGTTGGTAATAACGGCGCGGGTAAAACCTCTGTGCTGAAAGCCTTAGCAACCTCCCTGAGTTGGTTTACGGCTCGTTTACGCACAGAAAAAGGTAGTGGTAACCCTATCCCCGAAGATGCCATACTTAACACCGCCAACGCCGCCAGTATTGAAATAGAAATTTGTGATGCTTCTGGAACATCAGACAATCCGAATCAAAACGAGATCCAGCATCACTTCAAGTGGACTTTAGCCAAAAATAGAACAGGACGTAAATCCCGGTACACTAGCCATCTCAACGACTGCACTCGCTTAGCCAATCGTTATCGTGATGCCCTTACCCGTGATCACAAAACTCGCCTACCCATCATTGGGTTTTATCCTGTCGAGCGCGTCGTACTTGATATTCCCCTAAAAATTAGGACAAAGCATACCTTCTTGCAACTCGATGGTTACGATAATTCTTTAAGTCAGGGGGTTGACTTTCGCCGCTTTTTTGAGTGGTTTCGGGAACGGGAAGATACCGAAAATGAATCAGCAATGCCTGAAGATGTTCTCAACCAACTCAAACCACTATTGGAAACCAATCCAGACGCATGGCAACGGTTAAACGAACTCAATGCCTCAGCCAAAGATCGGCAATTAACCGCAGTTCGCACCGCCATTCGCCAATTTATGCCCCAGATGGATAATCTTAGAGTCCGTCGTAAACCCCGTCTCCACATGGCGATTGATAAAAACGGTGAAACGCTTAATGTCGCCCAACTTTCACAAGGCGAAAAATCTCTCATGGCTCTGGTTGGTGATATTGCTCGCCGTTTAGCCATGCTGAACCCTGCTCTGGAGAATCCTTTAGCAGGAGATGGTATCGTCTTGATTGATGAAGTCGATTTGCATCTGCATCCCTCTTGGCAACGCAGCCTGTGCGATCGCCTAATCGCAACGTTCCCAAATTGTCAGTTTGTGCTGACTACCCATTCACCTCTGGTGATCAGCGACTGTAAAAATGTTTTAGTTTACACCTTAACCAATGGTGAATTGCAACAATTGCCCTCTCAGTATGGGCAAGATGCTAATACTGTCTTATTAGATGTCATGGACACCAGCATCCGTAATCAGAAAATTGATGCTGAACTGAACGATCTGCTGGATGCCATACAAGATTTAAAGCTAACTGAGGCTCAACAACTACTCGCCAAATTAACTGAGGAACTACCCGCCAATCATCTGGAATTAGTCAAAGCCAAATTACTGATCCGTAAACAAGAATTGCGTCATGCGAACCATTAGTAAAGGGACTGAACCGTCCAGCTTAACAGCCTGGAAACGAGCAAACCCTCACGGACGCTACAACCAGTTAACTGAAGAGATTCGCCGAACTATTCGGCAATATGCTCTAGCAGAACAATTCTACCTTTGTGCCTATTGCTGTCAGCGCATCCAAAACATTGATGCTTGCCACAATGAGCATATAGAAGCTCAAAAATTGAATCCTAGACGCACAGTTGACTTTTCAAATATTGTCGCCAGTTGTAATACCTCTAATCAATGTGGTGATGCTCATAAATCCCAACCCCTACCCCTAACTCCTCTGATGACAGAATGTGAAACAGAACTTCGCTTTAAAATTAGTGGTCGGGTAGAAGGGTTAAGCGAGCGGGCAATCGTCACGATTCAAGTCTTAAACCTGGGAGATCACGAAAAAAATAACCGTGCCTTGATCGAAAAACGCAAGCAATTGTCTAATGCCTTATTATGGACAAACTACATAGACCCCGATGAAGGCTTAGAGGATAAAGAACTGTTAGAGATGTTAATCGGTGAACTATCACAACCCCAACAGGGTCAGATGGAACCTTTTACTCCAGTGGTAATTAATATCTTGCGAAGTTGGCTTCAATCTTGAAAGCCACTCTTTAAATGGTTATGAATCAGCCTATACTCGGCAGTTACAGTTGATGTTTACCAAACGTTTTTCAATACGAATTCACTCAAATTGCGGTACAACGGTATCAGGTCTTGATAATTGTGTATGATCCAGTTAATGAGGTGATAGTGCAGTGAAAAAGGTAGATCAATATCGGGAGTACGTTCAAACGTTACTAAGCCAGTACGCCAAGGATGATGTTTCGGATGATGAGGTCGAAGTGCAACTGATCTTTGATACGGAGCGGGATCATTACCAATGGATGAATGTGGGATGGCAACAGCTTAACCGAGTTTATCGTTGTATTGTCCATTTTGATATCAAAGACGGAAAAATTTGGCTTCAGCAGAATCTGACAGACCAGAATCCGGCTGAGGATTTGGTTGAAATGGGTGTTCCCAGAGAAGATATTGTGTTGGGTTTACAGCCTGCTTACAAACGGCAGTACACAGAGTATGGTGCTGCTTGAACAATGCCCATGCACCCAATATGCGATCGCCTGATCTTGTCGGTTGGGTTGCAGGATGAAACCTGACACTCATCACTGCTTCTCCACCTCAAACAAGAGTGCGATCGCCCAATCGAGTCATGTTTGGTTTCCCGTTACCTACTGATTCACAAGCAAGGACTTGACAGACTCAACCCAACCTACAGCGAAGGGCGATCGCACTCGTTCCTGCTCCGCCCTGCATACTCCGCGAAGGCTCTGCCTCCAGCGAGCGACAGAGCCGCATCGGAGCGGTAGATTGGGACATTAGGTGACTATCTAATATTTTTGAGTTTTCGAGAAGATATGCCTAACATTTGGGTGCAGTGCAGCGGATTGACCAAAGCTGCTTGGGTAGGATAAAAAGACCCCAGCAAGCGCTAACCCGAACCGTTAGCCCGCCTCATCTCTGGGTTAGGATGGTAGACTTAGGTTAACTGTTTGTTTGTTAACTCTGTGACTAGAAAGCCAATCTACTCGACCTTTCAGTATCCATCTGCAATCCCAGGTAGTCCCAATGCTTATTGGGTTGTAGGTCATCTAGGAATAATGTATTCTGAGTTACAGTTGTTGCTCTTTGATTTCTGCCGTATGCACCAAATTGTGTACAAAGAAATAGCGCATATTGAGGAAGGATTAACTCGCTTTACTCAGGAAAATAAGAGAAAACTTACATTAAGCTCAACGCCTTATTTGTCGGAAGAAGAGTATTACAAAGAACTACAGAAAACAAGAATTTTAGATTCAATTATTGCTCAGGATCAAGAAAATAAACATGTGATTGGTTTTATCGATCAGATGTGCGTTGTAGGTTTGTGGGCGCTTGCAGAGCAATTTCTAGGGAAGATATACAGAACATATATTGCTGTTAAAAACAGCGTTGATGCCAATACTGTCTCTTCACCCTATAAATGGGATGACTTTAAGAAGCAGTATTATGAAAGGATTGGTGTTGATCTCTCTACGTGTGACGGCTTTCAGGATGCTAATAAGTGCAGATTGGTTAATAATGCCATTAAACATAATCCAATAGTTGGACAGAAGTTGGAGGGATTTCCAGACTTCGCTCCCCATAAGGGAAAAAAGCTGATGGAGGTTCCGTTAGATATGCAGTGTTATTTGAATGGAGTAAACAATTTTTTAGGAAGCCTAATGGAAAAGGTAGAGGCACAGTTAGATTCAAGTAATGCCTAACCATATACTGTTATAGACGGCAGGCTAACAATTCGGGTATAGCGGATTGACCGAAGCCGCTTGGATAGGATACAAAGACCCCGCTGACCCAAACCGTTAGAACGCTATGTATGCGACATAAGCGACAGGTTGTAATCAAATAAAGGCTAATCATTGGAGGTTCTAATGGGAACTTCAAGAAATTGCAAGTACGACCAATGCTTAGAGAGTGAAGTGTGACTGCTAGATTCACAGTTTGAAATCTAAGTTCGCAATCGCATCGTATCCTTCAACTTACTCCTGTAAAGATCTTTAATGTACAAATACCCTCGCACCCCTCATATTGAAGGTTCACGGCTCCAACCGGGGGATGAAGATTTGGATAGCGTGCCTTTCAGCGCGATCGCCTCTTAATATGTAGTAGTCGAAGAAAAAGTGGATGGAGCCAATGCTGCCAAAATTGGTTAGTCTCCGCTCAACCGGAACGTTAGATTACTGAATTTTTGGTTGGTTTCTAGCCGAAAGTATAGCAGTAGACACATCGATTAGGACTTTCGGCACCATTGTAGAGACGTTGCATGCAACGTCTCTATATAAATGATGTGTCCTAACCGCCATAGCGGTTGCTATATCACTCGATTTGGTAGACTTAAGGCATTAATTGGACTCAGTTGACCTATGACCATTGCAGTCGAGCAAGCAATTCAACAGAAGCCACTTAGCTTTGACGAGTTTCTCGCTCGTCATGGTAGCGATAACCGCTACGAACTGATCGACGGAGAGGTGTTCGATTTGGAACCAACAGGTTTACATGAAGAAGTGGTAGCTTTCATTAGCGCCAAGCTCTGTGTCCAAATTGACGCAATAGGCTTACCTTTGTTTGTGTTCCAGCGGGGACTATTGCGCCCTTCTAATGTTGGTATGACAGCATTTCGACCTGACGTTGCAGTTGTTGATCGAGATGAACTCGTCAAAGAACCGCTTTGGTCTGAGCAATCAATCCTAACGCTAGGCAGTTCGATTAAATTTGTGGCAGAAGTAGTTAGTAGCAACTGGCAAAATGATTATGCCCGTAAGGTCGAAGACTACGCAGTTTTGGGCATTTCCGAATATTGGATAGCAGACTATGCCGGATTAGGTGGTACTCGACATATTGGAAAACCTAAACAACCCACTCTCTCTGTCTGTAGGTTAGTGGATGGGGAGTATGAAATTCAGCAGTTTCGGGGCAATCAGACTATTGTCTCTCCAACCTTCCCCGATTTAAAACTAACGGCTGAACAGGTGTTTAAGGCTGGCAGGTAATATCAAATCCGGTTAAACAACCTCACTAAAAATGGCTGAAACCGAGTCTTATAAAAAGTTGCAGTCTAATGTAGAATTTGTCATGCTGAGCGAAGTCCTGAGCGAAGCGAAGGAACAGTAAGCTGTTCGGCATTTAAACCTTAATGTCAATAATGGCGAAATCCTTGTAGTGCGTTAAGCGAAGCCATGCCGCAGGCTTTGCATCTTGCTCGCTACTAATACCCAATTTAAATGCATGACAGCTTAGCGAAGCATCTGTCCAGATTCTGACGCTCGTTCCTCGCTATAGCTGCGCTTCACGCTTCGCTCTCCAATGACATGATAGAACGCAACTCGGTATTAAATCTGGGAGATAACGTCAATAGAGGCTATCAAGTTTGTTTAGCTGCGGTAGCGCCACTTGCTTTCCTCATTGCTTCTCTTTCTGCTCTCAGTTTCCGCAGTTTTTCAGAAACAGGTGGAGGATTGTGTTTTTGTTCCTCTCGCATCCTGCGACCATGCTCAATCCAATTAGCGAGGTAGGTACTGACTGCTTCTTTGTTGTGCAGATAGTATAGAATCGTAGCGTAGACTTGTTCTAAATCTAGGGTTCGATAACTCTGGGCAATTTCCTCTGGGGTGCGACACCGATGGATGAAATCGTATAAAATAGTTTCAATCCCTATTCTTGTGCCTTTTATCCGAATGTCATCAGGACTGAGGAAATTAAAATAATCTTCTAATTGCATTTTTCCAGGCTTATAAATTCATAGGAGATAATACTAGGATAGCGTTTGCGATGCCGAAGGCGGTTCGCGTAGCGACCATCGCTCGACTCATAGAACTGCGATCTCAGGGCAAACAACTATCTAACTACCGCCATACCAGACAGCAATTTCATCTTTCAATAATTTCTGCACTAATCTCAATTATCTTAGGCTTTGCAGGAACCGTGTCAGCATTTTGGTTCAGATTACCCAATGGTAGCAGCCCCTTCAAGGTAGTCAATTGATGCAGCAGCAGATGTACAAATTCCCTCGCACCCCTCATATCCAAGGTTCACGGCTCCAACCGGGAGATGAAGAGTTGGATAGCATCCCTTTCAGCTCCATCGCCTCTCAATATGTGGTAGTCGAAGAAAAAGTAGATGGAGCCAATGCTGCCATCAGTTTTACTCCTGATGGGCAAATGCTGTTGCAAAGCCGGGGACATTATTTAACTGGAGGAGAGCGAGAAAAACACTTTAACTTGTTCAAACAATGGGCGTACAGTCATACTGGAACGTTTTGGCAGGTGCTGGGTACTCGCTACATCCTCTATGGCGAATGGCTCTATGCCAAACACACCGTCTTTTACGACGCCTTACCCCATTATTTCTTAGAATTTGATGTGCTAGATGTTGAACAGCAGCAGTTTCTCAGTACCCAACGTCGCCAGGAATTACTCGCCGGATTATCCCTGGTTTCCGTACCCGTCCTGTTTTCCGGTGTATTAACATCCTACAAGCAGCTAATGGGATTGCTGGGTCACTCGAATTTCATTGAGTCAGGACACCCTTCGGCAAAGCTCAGGGAACACTTAGAACGCTTCCGTCAAGCCTGTGAGGAACAGGGATTGGATGTGGAGCGAAGTCTCAAACAAACTGACCCCAGTCCCCTGATGGAAGGGTTGTATATCAAAGTTGAAGAGGAAGCCGTTGTAACCGCTCGTTACAAATACGTCCGTCCTAGCTTTTCAACCACCATCCTGCAATCGGATAGCCATTGGCTCAACCGCCCTATTGTTCCCAATCTCCTACGTCCCGGCGTCGATTTGTTTGAGTTATAGTGCTACGCGAAGCGGCAACAGGCAATAGGCAACGGGCAACAGTAAGCTGTGATTGGGTTTCCAGCTAAAGATGTCACTGATTTAGAGTTTGTAGTAAGCAATGCGAGCGCTTCTGGCACTAAAGTGCCTACTACGAACCCAGCTTAAGTCAGTGCCATTCACCTTAAGATGTAGTGTTATATGACTTCTTCTATTTCTCAATCCTTATCCTGGTCATTTCCCTGGTGTCCCACGCCTCCAGACTGGACGCTAGATTGGGCATCGCTTCAGGCTGAGTTTGACTGGCTTCAATCCCTTCAGGATTGCCCCCAAGACCCCCGCTACCATGGGGAAGGCGATGTTCTTACCCATACCCGCTTGGTTTGTGAGGCATTAATTGCATTACCCGCTTGGCGGGAGTTACCCTCTATTGAGCGATCGCTTCTATTTGCGGCTGCCTTACTCCATGATGTGGCAAAACCTGCGGCTACTGAAATTGAAGCCGATGGTAGGATCACCTCTAAAGGTCATGTCCGCCAAGGAGCAAAAATGGCGCGGCAAATCCTCTGGTCGCTCAACGTACCCTTTCATCAACGGGAGGCGATTGTCTCACTGGTGCAGTATGGCAGTCTTCCCCTCTGGTTTTGGGACAAACCCAACCCCCAACGTGCCGTAATTAAAGCCAGTCAACTGGTTCGCTGCGACCTTCTGGCACTGTTGGCAGAAGCGGATATTCGGGGTCGCGTGTGTGACGATCAGCTAGAACTGCTGGAGCGGGTTCAGTTCTTTCGGGAATATTGTCAAGAGAATAATTGCTTATCTTATCCAAAACCGTTCCCCTCAGCTCATAGTCGATTTGTCTATTTCCAAAAAGACGATCGCGATCCCAATTATGCTGCTTTTGATGACACTCGCTTCGAGGTTGTCTTGATGTCAGGTTTACCGGGTGCTGGCAAAGACTCTTGGATTCAGGAGAACCTTCCCGATTGGACGGTAATCTCCCTAGATGAACTGCGACAAGCGATGAACATCTCTCCTACAGATAACCAAACTGCTGTAGTGGAGCGAGCAAGAGCGATCGCGAAAGACTACATGAGAGCCGAAAAATCCTTTGTTTGGAATGCGACCAATCTCTCTCGCCAACTGCGTTCGTCCCTCATTAATCTATTTTCTGCCTACCATGCACGGATTCGCATTGTCTACCTGGAAGTCGCTTGGGAAGAATTGCTGCGGCGCAATCGTTCTCGCGCTGCCAAAGTGCCGGAAACGGTGATGCAACGAATGCGCGATCGCTTAGAGGTTCCAGATATTACTGAAGCCCATCAGGTCGATTGGATTGTGGAGAGTTGAGTACAGAAGCGGTTTGACATTTAAACCATAATGTCAAGAATTGCAAAATCCTTGTCGTAGTGCGAGCATCTTGCTCACTACATTGAGCATCTTGCTCACTACATTGAGCATCTTGCTCACTACCCATTCCCTGCTATATATACAGCAGTTTGCTCTGCTATGCGGTACATTGTCGATCCCCCTAAATCCCATAAGCAAAAAAAGCGAAGCATCCGCTGGCTTCCCCCATGGAACAAAAAGCGAAGCAACATCTGGTTTCCCCCATGGAACAAAAAGCGAAGCATCCGCTGGCTTCCCCCTTTTTAAGGGGGACGGAAGGGGGATCTAAAAGGGGGACGG
>NZ_JAVJNP010000150.1:0-10215 GCF_040217205.1 Coleofasciculus sp. A1-SPW-01
CGTTGAGTGGTGTCGATGCCTGACAGGGAAAGGATTTGCGGTATGGGTTGGGAGCAATTTTGGGCAGAATGCATTATAATTTCAGCAGTGGTGTCGATTGGGCGGCTGAAACCCTTACTGGGCAAGGGCTGCTAGACGAACCCCCTACCGATTGGGTTAAATCGGATTAGTTGGAAACTTTACGTCGTAGATCTGTCGAAGAGACTCAGTCAAACTCCCTACCGATTGGGTTAAATCGGATTAGTTGGAAACACGCAATCCTCTTGCGAATCCGAATCTTGAGCCAAAGAACCCTACCGATTGGGTTAAATCGGATTAGTTGGAAGGGTGGGTCATCCCACCCTTTTTCTTTAGCCGTGCCACATTCACCCAACCCAAATGACAATTAAAGAAAACCCCTTTTCCATCCTTACGTTAAAAATAAGCCTAGGTAGCTTTTTAATGAGATGGCATAATGTACCACGAGTTTTTTTTAATCCAACAATCAAACATGGAAAAAGTGATAGAAATTCTTCCTCACTATTCTGGGACGTATTTAGGAAATAGCACTTGGATTCCTAGTGTCAGGATATTAAAATTCTCCAGTAAAGAAGTCTCTGAACTCTTCGCCACAAAACTCCTTGAACTGGGAATCATTAGTATTGGGCAATACAATGGCAAAATGTAAGTCGTAGCATGGCACAGCTAAAATTGTGGAATAGATTTTACCATTGAATCGGGCGCACGCCATGCGCCCCTACGGTTTCCGGGCGTAATTCTAATTCATCAAATAAGGGATGCCACGCCACTACTAACTTCCCCGTTCCCTTGTGGTAAAAGAAAACCCCCCTTCCACACTTATGTTTTAATACAAGTAACAAACAAGCAAAGGATGCCAAACCTCTATGGGAACCAATCGTCGGGTACTCATTCTTGCCGATAGCGACAATACGTTCTTAGCCGCCCAAAGCTTTAACCGCAGGCTGGACAGACCCAGCTAAAATGGTGGGATAGATTTGCTTCGTAGTGAGGGCTTCAGCCCTCTCCAGCTAGGCGTTAGAGAACTAAAGTTCTCACTACAAACAAAATCCTATTTTAGTTGGGTCACACCACTACATCCTGTTCCCTATTCCCCGTTCCCCGTTCCCTAATCTCAATTGTTAACTTTAATTGTGTCCACCTACTTAATGAACATGGATAAAGACAATCAATGTTACACTGTGATTACCTTTGCTCCCGTACAGGGTTTCATTGAGAAATCACGCAAACTGCGGGACTTATACGGCAGTTCTTTTCTCCTTTCTTATTTAGCTTGTGCAATTTGCCATGCCGCTAAAAAACATGGCTGTCGGGTTGTCTCTCCAGCATTAATTAATGTGACCCAAGGTACACCCAACCAAATTATTATTGCTGGAAATTTCCCCGAAAACATAGCTGAAGCGGCTTTTAATCAGGCTTGGCAAACAGTTGTCGAAACCTGTCAGAAATATATCGAGCAAGCCTTAAACACCTTTACTTATACCTGGCAACGGGAATGGAATGCTTGGTCAAATCATGCCTGGGAGTTTTTTTGGACGCAAAGCACTGATGCAGAATTGAGTCAAGCCAAAGCAACTGACATTACGCTAAAAGATGTCACCCTAATGACTCACGCTCGCTGTAAACTGAATCAACTTAAAACCCAACGAAATTGGATAGCGATTAACTGGCAAGGAGAAAGTTCAACCTTATCGGGAACGGGAGCGATCGCCTACCCTCGGATGACCGATAAAACCCATCCCCTTAACTCTAGCATGGCTGAACAAACTCAGGATATTAATCAGTTTTACCACCAACTGAGCCAGCACTTAGGAGAATCCATTCTCGATCCGTCTGAACGCTTGAGTATTCCAGAACTGATTAAACGGTTAATCACGTTAGATGCTATTGCCAATCAATTTATTTCTGAAAAAGACCTGCCGAGTATTGAAATCCCTCAAAGCTTTGTTGACTTAAACCGATTTGACAATAAATTATGGGCAGGATACTTTCAGGGGGATGGGGATAAGATTGGCGACTATTTGCGCCATTTAAAAGAAAAAGGGGCAGATGAAGCCGACTCTCTCCACACCTTTAGCCAAGCCATGATGGAATGGGGCAAAAATCTCAAATATTATTTACCCCCGACTCAAGCAGAGCGAGTCAAACGGCGGAATTTAGATGCTGATGGACGGATTATCTATGCCGGAGGGGATGATTTTCTCGGTGTTCTCTACCGAATTCCTGAGCCAAATCAACCGAAATTAACCGCTCAAGATTGCCTCAATTGGTTCTATCAATTCCCCCAAATCTGGCAACAACATAAACACAAGATTACCGTAAGTGTCGGCTTAGTTTGGGCAGCCCCTAGCGTCCCCCAACGAGATGTGCTACAACACTGTCGAGAAGCCGAAAAATCAGCCAAAAACAAGGGACGCGATCGCCTCGCTATTCGGATTCTATTTAATAGTGGCAATTACCTAGAATGGGTTTGTCCTTGGTGGTGTTTGCAACAGTTCCTAGAAAGCTATCAAGACAGAGAGGGAGACACGTTAGCCGCGCTGCAAGAAAAGCCCAAAGGGAATAAAACAACCCCCAACTGGACACATTTTTATAATGATGTTACCACCTTAGAATCTCGCCATGCTTTTCAGGGGCAAACTCAAATTGCCCTGGGGTTGTTTGAACTTTACTTTACCCCCGAAAATCGCCAATGTTTAGAAACCCATCTGTGGGATACATCGGATGCTGATCATCAACAGAAAACAGGAATATTAGGCAATCAACCCCATGTCCAAGAAAAGCAAAACATTAAGGCTTTAAACAACTGGGTGATTAACTTGGCTAAAGTGGGTTTTCATTTGTCCTCCTCAGTCACCGAGAATGCTTAACCCTAAGGAGTCGGACAAAAGAAAACGGCACGGTATTAAGTTTTGTAAATATCCCTCAGACCCTTACTGTTCCCTGTTCCCTAATCTCAACCGTTAACTTTAATTGTCTCCACCCACTTAGCCCCTTACAGTATTATGTTTAGTCACCTGATTATTATCCAACCCCTTGGTTTTCTCTATGGTAGTGCGGGTCCCTTCCTTTCACCCGATAACCTAGTTGGGCGATCTGGAAATAGCTTTCCGCCTAGTGCAGCAACAGTATCGGGATTATATGCAGCTAAATACAGTCAACCGGGAATCAACAAAAGAGGGGAAACCACCCAACAATTAAACTTACCCGATTTAACCCTAGCCGGACCTTTTTGGGCGTATACTAAGGATACTCAAAACTTTTATGTTCCGACTCCCTTTAACTATTTAGCCGAGATGAATCCCCCACAAGATGAGGAAAAAATTCGTCAAGGGAAAATCATTGAAAAATTAACCTGGAACAGCGAAACCCAACAATGGCAACCCCTCAAACCGGGTAAATTTGATACGGAAACTTGGCTACCAATTAACCAATGGGAGAAAGCGGAAACCGTTTCTAAAGCGCCTTGGCAATATTTACCTCATTTACACCCACGTTTAGAAACCGAACAACGTCGAGTTGATGCTAGTTCAGAACAGGGAAGTTTGTTTTTGGAAAATTCAATTCAAATGCATCCCGATACCTGTTTAGTGTATTTGACTAATACTCCCATTGATGACGGTTGGTATCGGTTTGGCGGTGAAGGACATTTAGTTGAGGTACAGTGTCAACCGATTACCAATGAAACGCTTTTAGGACGATTAAATCAACCTGTGGGAAATAATTTTGCCCTAATCACGCCTGCGGTGTGGGGTTCTAATCGCTTGTCTTACCGATTTCCTACTATTAGGCAAGAACAGGACTGGATAACAGCACCAGAATGGGAAAATGCCCAAGTTTTCACCGAACGTCCTCGTCCTTTTCGCTATCGGTTAGGGGGAACAGGAGATACCAAACGCCTATCTAGGGGACGTTATGCCGTTCCCCCTGGAACCGTTTATGTATTGGAAAAAGGTATTCCTAAACCTTGGTTTGACTGGGATAAATGCTGGTTTCCGGATGAAGGGTATTCCTATAAACGTTGGGGATGTGGATTAGCGTTACCCCTGTCATAGTTTTGGATTTAAATAGTTTGGAGAGTTAACCATGTATCACAAAGCCTACGGCATTATTGAAACCCAAGCCCCCCTTCATGTGGGTGCTAGTGCGGGAGAAGAAACGGGAAATCTGAACCTAATTTTTCGCGACCAATTTACCCAAACGGGGATGATTCCAGGGAGTTCAATTCGGGGACGATTTCGGGCAGATATGCGGAATCATGCGACGAATAATGGCACGCGATCGCACACCGAATCTCGCTATAATGATGTGGCGCTTTGGTATGGTCATGAAGCTGTTGCTAACCCGAACCAAAAAGATGGCGGGACAACTGAAGCTTTAGTCAAGTTTGAATATGCCTCTTTAGTTTGGTTCCCTGTATTTTCTCCAGGACAACCGATTGTTTGGGTTAGCTGTCCATCCCTGCTCAAACGCTATCAGAAAATTGCTGAAATTAACGCTAAAGTTCCTGATCCGTACACGGCTGATCCGGAGTTAAAAGCCCGTGTTGTCCCCGGAACGACTGAAAAAGTTTTATTCTTTAATCTGGGGTTTTTAGGCATTGAACACCATGAAAGTTTAGCCGATTGGATACCTGTTGGCGCAGATGTGCAGGTCAAGCAATTAGTTGTGGTTGATGACAATGATATCGCCAGGTTGCATGATATGGGATTGTATCGACAAAGCCGGATTAAAATGCTGGAGGATATGAAGAAAGTCGATACGAAAACCGGGGCATTTTTTAATGTGGAGGCGTTACCCGTGGGGAGTATTTTAGCGTTTCCTGTGGCATTAAAACAACTCGGCTGGAAACCCTTTGGAGAACCCAAACCGAATCAGCCTTATTCCCAAGAACTTTATTTTGGTGGGTTGGAATCAATTGGATTTGGTCGCTGCAATGTGACTTTAGCTGGGGAAGCGTTTTCCCCGCAGCAAACTGAGACTGAAAAACAGGAGGTTTAAGTTAATGGCTTGGAAATACTATAGTTTAGTAGAAGATGGGCGAAAGTTTCACAGTTTAGACCAAATTGCCCAAACCTTAGTTCTAGATGCCAGACAACGCGATCGCCAATCCTTAAATCAATCATTTAAAATGCGGGAAGCGGTAGCTTATGGGTTAGAGCGATTTTGGGGCGAACATCTGCGGCTAAAGGGAAAGTCGAAGAAAAACGGGGATGAATTTGACTGTAAAGGGGACTATTGGAAAGCCACCTGGGACGCTTTAGTCAGCATTATGCAACCCGCAGGGGTAGAAATTCCCAATGATTCGGTTAATGTGAGAAATCCTAACACGGTGCAAGCCATGGCTGAGAAATTGTGGTCAATTACGGTAGAAGATCAGCGAATTATCTTAGCTGTACTGACTCAATTATGCGATGCGATCGTATGGTGGACACAGCGCTATAAGGGTCCCGGTAATTTGTCGAGTGATGAGGAGAATTAAGTCATTTGTCATTTGTTATTTAGTCGGGGCGGGTTTAGTCATATCCAGGTGAAAACGAAACGTTAAAAGTAAAACCCGCCCCTACCAAAGATGTTCCATCTCCCCCATTCCCCGTTCCCAGTTCCCCGTTCCCCGTTCCCTAATCTCAGGAGAATTCAACATGGTTAATATAGCCAATGCCGCTAAATTAGTGCCGTTAATGTTTCAGGCGCAAATAAAAGGGCGATCGCAACTTCAATACATCAATCAAGAGGCTGAGGTACAAGACTCCCAACGATGGGCGTCTGAGTGGACGCAAGAAGCCTATCCCCACCCACCTGATCCGGGTAAAACTGTTACGACGAGAACCTATAAAATGCAGTGGCGGTTTGTCACCAATGGCGGACAATTTGAGGGAATTATTTTCCCGGCGCTGGGTGCCTTTGGCTTGCCTTTTTATCCCGGTAGCAGCATGAAAGGATTGTTTTGTCAAGCTTGTACCTCAGAACAAAAGCAACGCTACCGCTTGACGAAAAATAGTGAGGAACCGAGTTTATTGCGGTTTCATGGCGGTTATCCGGTGAATGATTGGAAACAAAATTTAGTCGATATTGTTCACCCGCAGCAGAAATGGCAGGTACAGACTCATAACACTCATGAAAAACCGCGTAATGAGACAGGATTTGCTTTAATTTCACTGTCGGAACCTGCGATTCAGTTTGGTATTTCTAGCCAGTTACCGGATACGGATTGGCAGGAAGTTTGGGCAATTTGGGAACGGGCGTTAGGGTATGGAATGGGTTGTCGCACCAGCAGTGGGTATGGATTACCTAAAGCGCGGTTAACGGAGTTGGGAGAGGAGGAGTATCCGATTCCGATTCAAGGGAAACAACTGTACAAGGCTTTTTTGAAAGGAGAAGGGCAGGCACCTCAAGTAATTGGTGGCGAAACGGAATTTCGTCCGAATGTGTTTCGGGGGAGTTTGCGGGGACACGCCTTGCGAATTTTCGGCGGGTTAACGAATCAGAAAACAGCCGAGGCGTTAGTCGAAAATTTGTTTGGCGGAGTGAATGATGGCGGAACTCAGGGGTTATTAACCTGTGCGTTTAAAACATCGGATTTACACTTGGGTACGTTTACAGAGGGGCATGATGAACCTACGTATGAAGTGGCGGGCGAGTTACGTTGGCTGTTGATGTCGCCTCGCCAATTGGATGAAATCAAGCAGCAAACCTTGAAAAAACTGTTGCAAGCTTTAATGCGGTTTGCTCTACTATTTGGCGGGTTTGGGAAGTCGTGGCGACGGGCAGATCATCGGCAATTTTATCAGGAGTATTATAAACGTAGGAAACCTCTGATCGGGTGTCATTGGCAATGGGACAAAACGTCATTAACTTATGGGGCTAAGGTTTCTAGTTTAAATCGGGTTGGGCGATTTATTGATCAGGTAAGGCAAATTGCTTCAGAATGGATGCAGTTGCAGGGGGTAAAACCGGATGAAAGGAATCACGCCAACTGGCGAGAAGCATGGTATCCGGATGGTGTGGAAGTATGGGGGCGTTTGGCGGAGGGTGCTGAAGATTGTGTGGCTATCAAGTGGTTGCACGAAGCTTATCAAAGAGCAAATCGCCGATTCAGGGAAGCTGAACAGAGTATTAAGCAAAGTTCGGTGACGGGGCAAATTAGTCAAGTGGGAAGACTCTGGCATCGGATGTATCCGGTGGTGAAGTTGGTGGATAATCCAAAGAATCCAGGGAAGAAGACACCAAGAAGTACGCCTAATTATTTGGAACTGTTGACGATTTTTCCGGATGATTCGCGTAAGTGTGATGATTTTCTGGATTTCCTGGATACTGAACCTGAAGGGTTTCAACGGCTTTGGTGAAGTTAAAACAGCACTCGAATCCCGTCAAGGTATTGTGGGTTCTAGAGTTGCCGTCCCCTACCGATTGGGTCAAATCGGATTAGTTGGAAACCCTGTGTCTTGAGAAATTGACACGATTGAATTTTCCCTACCGATTGGGTCAAATCGGATTAGTGAAAAATATTAGCTCCCCAGATCATCAGTAATCCGGGGAGTGTCAAACAATAAACTACCGTCAGCGCTTTACTTACCCAAAAATTCCCAAAACTATAGCAACCGCCATAGCGGTGAGGACACATGATTGATGTAGAGACGCGCCATGGCGCGTCTCTACAATGGTGCCGAAAGTCCTAATCGATGTGTCTAAATCTAGAGCGCCAGTCCAGAAATCAAAATCGATACTACAATCTCCCAAAAACCGTAACAAAAACTACGCAATCTCCCATTTTGTAGAGACGTTCCGCCGGAACGTCTTTACTAAATGATGTGTCCTAACAGCCATGGCGGTTGCTATAACTGTTGAAAGAGGGATATCTGGTTAAGCAACAACTAGCTCATTGAGTTGCGATTCGCATTTTTGAAAAACATAGTTTACAGCAGCAAATAGCCGATCCAAATCCTGAATCAGGTAGCGATTTCTATTTTGAGTAAATGAATCTTTTTCTAGCTTGCCAAATTCCCAGTCTTTCCCATTCGAGACAATACCGAAAATAATGACAGGCAGTTCATCATTCAACTTTTGCGCCGCCACCATTTCGGCAAGGCACTGCGCCCAACCTTCAGCAAATTTATCTTGTTTTGCTTCAACTAATAGAAAATAAGGCTTGTCAAATACAACTTTCCCTAATGGGGAGCGTTTCGCCAAAATATACTCAGGAAACCTGGAAAGATTCTGATCATAGATTAAGGATTTATGTCCCCACAAAACAAAGTTACTCCGATAGCATTTCCACACTTCCTTAAGGATTGGATAAATTAGATTCTCACAAATCGAAAATTCTGAAGCATTGGGGACTCCATCTTGCATAACAGTTTGCAAGTCTTCACGGAAGTAATCAGGGATACTAAATTCAATCTCTTCCATGAAATTAGCTTCAGTGTAGGTGATTTGAAATTCTTTGAGAACTGAACTGATATCTTTATAATTACTGCAAGCCATCTTGACCTCTTCAGATGATTTAGCGGTTAATTGTGTATTGCCTGGTGTTAGATAGCTTGCTTTGGCGGTTGTTTAGGTATTTTATCATTGAGATGTTCGATTAATTTTTGACCATTGAATCGGGCGCAAGTATGAGCGCTCCTACAGTTTCCGGGCGTAATTCTAATTCATCAAATAAGGTGTGCCACGCCACTACTGTCGTGGCACAGCTAAAATAGGGTTTTGTTTGTAGTAAGCAATTTATACTAAGTTGCAGTCTAGGGTAGAATCTGTCATGCTGAGCAAAACGCAGTGAAACGGAGTGACGCGAAGCATCTGTCCAGATTCTTCGCTTCGCTCAGAATGACATGATAGAACGCAACTCGGTATTAGTGCTATAACGCTTAGCTGGAGAGGGCTGAAGCCCTCACTACGAACCAATTCTAATTCATCAAATAAGGTGTGCCACGACACTACAAGCATTACTCAAATCCCGTTAAAGTATTATGGTATCTAGGTTTGAGGGCAATTTTCAGATGTTCATCTACACACCTCGGCAAATCGCTGAAACCCTATGTTTTTCGTTGAGATGCGTCGATGGCTTACTGGGAGAGGGTTTGAGGTATGTGTTGGAGTCAATTTTTGGGAGGATGTGTTAGACTTTTTGGAGGTGTGTCGATTCGGCGGCTGAAACCCTTACTGGGCAAGGGCTGCCAGACGAACTCCCTACCGATTGGGTTAAATCGGATTAGTTGGAAACGCTTCGTAAAGCGAGATAGCAAGTGCTTTTGGCCCGAATACCCTACCGATTAGGTTAAATCGGATTAGTTGGAAACGGTAGGTGGGCAATGCCCACCCTACGTAGAGCTACCGATTGGGTTAAAATTCCCTATTCCCTATTCCCTATTCCCTATTCTCTATCTAATTTGGAAGCCCCCCTTTCTAATAAGCAGATAGCTTAGAAGAAATCCTGATTGTGGCGGGGATAGGCTATGAACTTAGAATTAGACTGGTTGCGGCTCGGATACAAATGGATTTTTAACCAGAAGTATCGCCTCCATTTAACCGGATTTCGTCCAGAGGTTATTTGTTTCATTCAATCGACTGATCCAGAAAAGAAATATCTGTTAGTGCAGCCCCTTCAGGATCAGTCTATATGGATGCCTCCCCAAGAAGGAATGCATCTAGAAGACAGTCCCAAAACCGCTTCAATG
Source organism: Coleofasciculus sp. A1-SPW-01 (assembly GCF_040217205.1). Lineage (NCBI taxonomy): Bacteria > Bacillati > Cyanobacteriota > Cyanophyceae > Coleofasciculales > Coleofasciculaceae > Coleofasciculus > Coleofasciculus sp. A1-SPW-01. The sequence continues at coordinate 9,696 of NZ_JAVJNP010000150.1, forward strand.
CGCTGCTTGAAGACAGAATTGGGACTAAGCGAATTGCAAATTCAATTTAGACGTAGTATTTGGGTAGGCAAGCGTTTATTCCCGGAATATCGCCGAGACGAACGTGACTTAATGTATTCTGTGCGCGGATGGGTAGACAAAAATAGAATGATTGGAAAAGCTTATTTTGCCGCACTCATCATTGCGGATAGCAAGGCGATAATTCAGCCAAACTCAGCAGAAATCTATCAGTATCAGTGGATGAATACCCGTGAATTGCTCCAGCAAATTAAGACAAATCCCCCAGACAAGCAGAAGATTCTGCGTCAAGCTTGGATCAAATTAGTCGTTAGAGGCTGCTAGTTTTGTGGTGATGGGGTGATGGGGTGATGGGGTGATAATGGCGAAATCCTTGCCGTAGTGCGAGCATCTTGCTCGCTACATTGAGCATCTTGCTCGCTACATTGAGCATCTTGCTCGCTACATTGAGCATCTTGCTCGCTACATTGAGCATCTTGCTCGCTACATTGAGCATCTTGCT
>NZ_JAVJNP010000158.1:0-5325 GCF_040217205.1 Coleofasciculus sp. A1-SPW-01
ACACCTCCATTTTGAGTCAGGGCGGGTTTTGTTGAAACGTTACCACAAATATCAAAATTAAACGCCTAAACCCGCCCCTACAAATACCTAGACTCCCACGCGATCGCACCTTCTCTATTCCCAGCGTGCGATCGCCCTCTCTCTCCCGGTTAACGCCAATCCCTGATCAAAAGCGCGATCGCCTAAAACACACCTCCATTTTGAGTCAGAGCGGGTGCGAGTTGAAACGTTATCACACAAATCAAAATTAAGCGGCTCGCGCCCGCCCCTACAAATACCTGGACTCCCACGCGATCGCACTTTCTCTATTCCCAGCGTGCGATCGCGAAGCGAGTAGAGCCTACAGCAGATCGCGCCTCTCTCTTTCCCCAGATACACCATCTCACCAGGAATAGAAGCGATTCCCCACCAAAGTGCGATGGAAACCTATCCAGGAAAGCATATAACCGCTCAAAAAACACTTTCTGACACCGGGAATTGAATAAAGGGCGACCCGATCAAATTAAGCGGACACCGTTGTTAATTAATGCGGTGCGGGTCACCCCTACACCCGAATTAAAGGTGATAGTCTCCCAGGTGCGATCGCGTTTGGGATATGGGTGAGGATTGCGATCGCGTCTTCCCTTTCCCCAGATAGCCCCGATAATTGCGATCGCCTGAAACACGGTAGGATAGCACCGACGTGCGCCCTGATCTAGCTGTGAACTTAGGATCTATAAACCGCCCAATATATATACAATACAACCCTGTAAACGATTTAGTTTACAGGGCTTACCTTTATATTTGGTGGCGGGAGGCGGATTTGAACCACCGACCTTCGGGTTATGAGCCCGACGAGCTACCAGACTGCTCTATCCCGCGTCGCTTTAAACAGCATAACACCTATTTCCTAAATGTGGCAACTCCAAGCAAAAAAACCAAGGAACCAAAGCGCAAACAAAGGACAAAGGACATAAGACCAATGACCCAATTCAAAAGCTCATCGAGAGTTCGCCAATCACCTCTAAACGCTTGAACTCACCGAAATGCATAAAGTTTTCCGCCAAACTTTCCGCCACGGCGGGACTAATCCAACCCATTTGCTTCAAAAGCTGAATCGCTACCGCATATTTAGCGCGTTTGGCTCCATCCATGACTTTAATTGTCATACCCAGTCCTTCACCCACACGACCGATACATTGAACCCCTTCTGATCCAGCTTTACTTACCAGTTCGCCTTGGGTCAATCGCATTAATTCTGTATCAAATGCCCCTTCTCCTGCCACTAAGGTAGGATGATGGGTCATTGCCCGAACAATTCGCTCCATTGCCAAATTGTCACCAGAAGCAAGTTGAGCAAAGAGGGTGGCGATTTGAGCGAGTTGCAAAAAATACGTCGGTGCCCCACAGTCATCGTGTGCCAAAATCAACTCTTCTGGTGGCATCCGCATCAATTCCGCGACTTTGCTCAAAACGAGTCGTTGAACGGGATGATTGTACTGTAAATAACTATCAATAGACCAATTGCGTTGGCGACAGACAGCAAGCATACCTGCATGTTTGCCAGAGCAGTTGTATTCTAAGGCACTTTGCTTGCCCGGAGGAATCGGACATTGCAAGGCTGATGGGTCAACATCGCAGCGCCAAAGAATCTTAAAAACCTGGCGAACCTGTTCCAGATGACCTTGGTGGGAACTACAAATAATTGCCAAATCTCGGTCGTTAAGATTATATCGTTCCAGGGTTCCCGTTGTGGTAACTGCCAGAGCCTGAAACGGTTTGAGTGCCGAACGAATAAAGGTTGATGTTTCTGAATTGCCCGCTACGGATAGGACACGCCCTCGCTCGTCACAGAGGACAGCTTGAGCGTGGTGGATGGATTCGGCTATGCCTTCCCGGAGTAAACGGACTTCGATCGCTGGTGCTTGATTACGTTTTACCCTTGTCATTCGTTATTCGTCATTGGTCATTGGTCATTGGTCATTTGTAAGAGTTTAGGGAATATTGGCAGAAATTAATAGTGTTGGGTTTATTTCCACCAACCAACTTAATCATTTTGAGGAAAAACCAAACCATAAATTATCAAGAAAGATTCCATAGCAAGCTGCCACTGATGATAAGAATAGCGATAATGCCCAATGTTCGTTGCAGGCGTTGCAGAATGGGCTGAACTTGATAGGAGACGATCAGGCGATCGCGACTCAGGACTTCTGGCGGCTTCGTCCAGGTTTGACCATCATACCAGCCGGACTCTTCATAGCCGATGGTTTCCTGAGATAAGCGATCGCACACGTAAGACCAACCTAAGTACAGTCGCAGTAACACCAATATCAAAAACACGCCAGCACCTGCGCCACCCGCCAAAATAAACTGTACCAGATGCTGGTGCGGCGCAAAACTCGCGGCGGCGACTGGACCCGCTATTAACCAGCTTAAGCCCCAAACCCAAGCCAGCTTGAGTCCATAATTTCTCAATTCTAGCTTCGCCCAACGGAAAAACCAAGAGTCTTTTAATTGTTGGTACTCATGAATCGGTTGTTGTTCTGTCGGTACGGGACAGAAAGAAACGGACGATTCCCTCATAATATTTGTTCAGCTTAGGATTGTCGCGAATTGAATTCAACATGTTCGGCGTGACCCCAAAATGCTTCTAGATTATAGAACTCCCGTTCATGAGGCAGCATAATGTGAACAATAACTTCACCGTAATCCTGAAGCAGCCAGCTTCCATCAGCTTGTCCTTCGGTTCGTAGAGGACGCCGTTGCCAAGTCGTTTCCACTTGATCTTCAATCGACTGAGAAATCGCCCTCACCTGTACCCGCGAAAAGCCTGTTACAATCACAAAATAATCAGCAATATAGGAAACATCTGCCACGCGGAGGATGACGATATTTTCGCCTTTGCGATCATCGGCAGCTTGGGCAATAGTTAATGCCAGATCGGGTCTAGCTTTTTGGTCTTGGTTTTCATTGACAAATAAGGTAGATGAGCGTTGAAATTGGTCATTTGTCTTATGTCCTTTGTCCTTTGTCATTTGTTAGAGTTTGATAATTTTTTATAAAACGTAACATTTTTCGGTTTATATCCATTGACCTACTGAGTCAATTCTGGTTTTTGGCTAAAGCGTTGCACCGCCCAGTTCCGAGTTAAGATCATGCGGGGGTGAATCAGGCGACGAGTATTGAGCAGGTGTTTGACACAGTAGTCACAGGTTAGCCAAACGGCTTTGTGCAGATCGATGTGAGCAATTTTCCGCAAATTCTCCAACTCCGGTGTATCACCACGACCTGGTTCTAGACTATCGGCTAAAAACACAACGCAGCTCATCTCACTCATTCCTGGATTTCCTAACGTGTGCAGCGCGATCGCATTGAGTACAGCGTCCTCTTGGATAGCGAACTGCTCTTTAGCCACGATAGCACTGACATCAGCATGTAACAGATGGGGAGTCGCCGCACAGATTGGATCTATATCGATACCTGCCTCCTTAGCCATTCGCAAGAGTCGCTCTGGCTTAAAGTATTTAGCCAGATCATGCATCAATCCGGCTTGAGCGGCTTGTTCCACATTTAAATGATAATGTCGAGCTAATTCCATAGACATCTGCTCAACCCTCAGGATGTGCTGCATCCGGGCTGTCGGAACATTATCGTCTAGCCAGGTTAAAACCTGATCCCGCATTCGGTCACCCAACTCCTCAAGGCTAAGATTGACTCTATACTATAGGTATTGAATCCATTTTATCTCAACGCTTCTGAAGGGAAGCAAAGAGTTGTTCATAGCGATCAAGCGCTCGGTCAAACGCATAATTTTCTTCGGCATACTTTCTGCCTTTGTCACCCAAAGCTTTGACTTTTTCCGGATGGAGATAGAGATCCAAAATTTCGGCGGCTAAATTTTTGGGATCTTCGGGTTTGACAATAATACCACCGCTACTTCTTTGAATGGCACTGGCGGCTGTCCCTTCGGCTGGCACCGAGGCGATGATGGCACGACCGCTTGCCATCAAAACCGGAATTTTTGAGGGCATATTAAAGTCAATAACATTGTGCTTTTGCAAGACCAAGCCCACATCGGCGGCGGCTAACATTTCCGGGAGTTTTTCGCGAGGTTGAAACGGTAGCAGGAGTACGTTAGTGGCTTTACAGGTTTGTTTGTATAGCTGTAATTGTTGCAAGGCTTTAGCTTCTGCTTTCACCTGCGATCGCGCTTTCTTTTGGATCTCAATTTGCCATTCTACCAGAGCCCTCGCTTCTTCTTGCTGCAATCGTTCTAAAGCTTTTTCTTCTCCCACAATAACAATGACAATTTCGGGAATGTGACGCAGGCGAATCGAAGCCTGGATAACGGTTTCTATGCCTTGACTTAGCGCTATATTCCCGGAGTACATGACCACAAACTTGCCGTTGAGTCCATGCTCTTGACGGAATGAATTTGGTTCTTTCGGTAAAGGTTTGATGAAATCAACATTCACCCAATTGGGAATCAGCTCAATTTTACTTTCACTGACGCCCTTCTTCCGCAAGTTTTTAATAAACCCATCCGCAATAACACTAATTTTGGTCGCTGTTCGGTAGGCAAATTTTTCCAAAATGGAAAAGATGCGAATCAGCTTGGGATTGGTCAGAATTTCCAGGTGTACAGCGGCATCGGGTAAAATATCCTGAAGATTGAGAACCACTGGAACCCGGTGTAGCCATCCTAGGAGTGCGGCGGGTACGGCAACGGGTAGTGGTGGTGCTGTCAAGAAAATGATGTCGGGGCGCTTACCCTTTAGAGCATGGACAAAACTCGTCGCCACAAAGCTAACTTCCAATAATAATCGATCGATTAAACTGGGTTCAGGGCGAATCCAGACATAGCTGCGCTGAATCGCTACACCGTTGATAACTTCTGTGCAGTATAATTTGCCTTGGTAGTCTTTATAGACTTCTTTTTGAGGATACCAAGGCATCCCCGTAACCACCCGAACCTGATGTCCTCGTTTCACTAACCCCTCAGCGAGTTCGGTCATCAGTGGGGCAATGCCAATGGGTTCGGGAAAATAGTTGTAGGAATAAATCAGAATTCTCATAAATTTTAGGAAAGCAAGTAGAACTTACCCAGTTGGGGCTAATTTTTTCGCCAAACTAGCCGAGTGCCTATCAATCAGGATGTCTAGGCTTATGTTCAAGGACATTGCACGGCTCAATTGCTAAGGAAACACCATCGTTTTACCTCGTGGGACTCCGACCTCAACGAAGTAGGTCGGAGGGGGATAGAGGTCAAACCACGCCCTTCGACTTCGCTCAGGGCAAGGTTTGACAACCCAACTGTTGATACCAGTCCGGTATTTCGTTGCAACA
>NZ_JAVJNP010000164.1:0-10841 GCF_040217205.1 Coleofasciculus sp. A1-SPW-01
CTTTCACCCCGACATTTTAAAGGTGCGATCGCGGTTGGGAATCCGGTGGGTTTTGTTATCGGGTTTCAGGTTAATCGGAAAATCTGATATCGGGACAGAAAATCCAATGTAGGGGCGGGTTTAGGGATAAAATTAATGGAGTCACCCATCATCTTTCTACAAAACCCGCCCGACTCCACCTTTCACCCCGACATTTTAAAGGTGCGATCGCGGTTGGGAATCCGGTGGGTTTTGTTATCGGGTTTCAGGTTCATAGGAAAATCTGATATCGGGACAGAAAATCCAATGTAGGGGCGGGTTTAGGAACAAAATTAATGGAGTCACCCATTATCTTTCTACAAAACCCGCCCGACTCCACTTTCACCCCGACATTTTAAAGGTGCGATCGCGGTTAACAATCAGGTGAGCTTTGTGATCAGGTTTCAGGTGAATCGGAAAATCTGATATCGGGACAGAAAATCCAATGTAGGGGCGGGTTTAGGAACAAAATTAATGGAGTCACCCATTATCTTTCTACAAAACCCGCCCTGATCCACCCTTTCACCGCGACATTTTTAAGTGCGATCGCGGTTAACAATCAGGTGAGCTTTGTGATCAGGTTTCAGGTTAATCTAAAAATCTGATATCGGGACAGAAAATCCAATGTAGGGGCGGGTTTAGGGATAAAATTAATGGAGCCACCCATCATCTTTCGACAAAACCCGCCCGACTCCACCTTTCACCCCGACATTTGTGAGTGCGATCGCGGTTAACAATCAGGTGAGCTTTGTGATCAGGTTTCAGGTTAATCGGAACATCTGATATCGGTATCGGGAAAGAAAATCCAATGTAGGGGCGGGTTTAGGGATAAAATTAATGGAGTCACCCATTATCTTTCTACAAAACCCGCCCGACTCCACCTTTCACCCCGACATTTTAAAGGTGCGATCGCGGGTAACAATCCGGTGGGTTTTGTTGTCCGGTTTGGGATTAATCGATTCGGTGGGGTAATGGGCGGGTACAAGTTGTTGAGGAAGAGGTGAGAAGGGCGGGTTTTGTTGTTCCATTATCGGTGACTAGCTGGATTGATTACCTAAACCCGCCCCTACATCTAATATGCTTCCCCTGCTTCCCCTGCTTCCCCTGCTCTCTAACCCCCCCCACAAGGCTTATTCAGCTAACTCTAATTCCGGGAGGTTGGAGGACTAAGGATCATTAGCTGATCGCCTCCGTCACTTTCATACATCATCACAACAGGTGGACTTAATGTGCGATCGCGTTTATCAGGCAAAGCTGGAAAGATGTAAAAATAACCGTCGCGATCAATGAGTAAACGCCAGACTCTTGGGGTTTCTGGATTGCTGGTATCGGTGAGTTCTTTACCCAGAAGCCGTTGATATAAATCTTGGTCGCCGATAATCCGGAAACCGGACGGATTAACCAGAGGATTGTCCAGTTTACGTCCCAGGGACACGGTGTTATCTGGAGCAACAACGGTGATAATCGGTAGGGTCGAGGTTTCGTTAACCGCATCTAACCAAGCATCGGTATCGGCTTGCCATTGGGCTAACCAAAATAGGGCGGTTAATGCCCATAAGACAATCACAATTTCGACGGTGAGAGAGCCTAAAAATTGCAGCGAATTAAACTGAGTTGAACTAAAGTTAACCAAGGATTGTATCCCTTGGGATAGCCATGCATTGGGGTGTTGTCTGGCGTAATTGAGAAGAGGCGATCGCACTCTTTTGGTGAGTGTGGTGAGACTCGTCATCACCGGATATTGAATCAGCCAGAGGGTGAGGTGAATCGCCGTAGCGGTGAGAATAAGCGCGATCGCAGTTCGGAGAATGGCGAAGGGAGAACCAAACAGGGCTTGGAATGCAGCGATATAGAAGGATTCAAAGGGTAAGTTGAGGGTGGAAACCTCAAGATTGAAAAAGCTAAAATAAGCCCAACGGTATGTCCAACCTGTAAAGTACAACCCCGCACCGAGTAAAACGACGAGACTGGTAACTTTGCCTAATAGGTTGGGTTCGTTAGGATCAGGAGGAGTGGAAACCACAGACTTTTCACAGCGCTATTCAATTCAATCATATTACGGGGTTTTAGGAGTATCACCAAAGCGATGAAAACAGCACTGAACATCATTACCTTGACCCTACTGGTTTCAAGTCCTGGAGTCATCGGGTATGCTGAAACTACGATGAGCAAACCCAGAGAGATTGCTCAAGCCACTAACCAGCAAGCCCAATCGTTACCCGTGGCGTTACCAGACGATGCTTTGGTGTGGCCAAAATCCGGGAGTTCTATCATTGGTCAATTGACGGCGCTGAGTGAACAGGGGTTAACGATTTCTAAGAATAATTTCTCGCAAACCTTACCTCTGGGTGAAGTGAACCGCATAGAATTTCAGGGGGATGTGTGGATTCACAATCGACGGGGGCGAAGGGTGAGGAAGATTAGAGGAGAAAATGACTCGACAAGGATACAGCAAGTTTGGCGAGGAGTACCGATTAGGGCGTTTCAACTGCAAAACCCGGAAACAGCGAGTCTCAGGTTAGGGACTGTTTTAAGCCGTGAGGATTTACAAGATCTTCTCTCGATTTCTATAGATAGTATTTATGTCGTTAATGCGATTGAATTTGATTTGTCAGGACTAACGATGACGATTAAGGCAACGCCAATTGACCGTTAGGTGTGGAGGGTTGGGTGCTATGCGGCAAATTTTATCGGGTGTTTTAGCCATTAGTATAGGCTTGGTTCCTGTAACTGTGCCGTTGATGGTTCAACAAAGTTGGGCGCAAGCCCAGGATTTACAGGCAGAATGGAGAGCGCTTTTAAAGCAAGCTATCCAGCAAACAAAAATAGGGCAATATCGACAAGCAATAGAAACCTGGCAACAAGTTTTAGACTTAGCAAGACAACTGAACGATAGACAGCTAGAAGCGGTGGCAATGCTTGGGATTGGTTTTAATTATGATCAGCTTGATCAGTACCAGCAAACCCTAGATTACTATAATCAAGCCTTACCCATTCATCGGGAAGTCGGCGATCGCAAAGGTGAAGCCACCACACTTAATAATATTGGTGGGGTCTACGATGCCATTGGACAACCGCAACAAGCATTAGACTTTTATAACCAAGCTTTACCCATTCATCGGGAAGTGGGCAATCGCGCAGGTGTTGCTGCTACTCTCAATAATATTGGCTTAGTCTACCGTGCCATGGGACAACCCCAACAGGCATTAAACTACTATAACCAAGCTTTACCCATTAGTCGGGAAGTGGGCAATCGCGCAGGTGTTGCCACTACTCTCAATAATATTGGCTTAGTCTACCATGCTATGGGACAACCGCAGAAGGCATTAGACTTCTATAACCAAGCCTTACCCATTCGTCGGGAAGTAGGTGATCGCCCAGGTGAAGCCGCTACTCTCAATAATATTGGCTGGGTCTACTATGCTATTGGACAACCGCAACAGGCATTAGAGTACTATAACCAAGCCTTGCCTATTTTCCGGGAAGTGGGCGATCGCGCAGGTGTTGCCACTATTATCAATAATATTGGTCAGGTCTACGATGCTATGGGACAACCGCAGAAGGCATTAGACTTCTATAACCAAGCCCTACCCATTCGTCGGGAAGTGGGCGATCGCTCAGGTGTTGCCATTACTCTCAATAATATTGGCTTAGTCTACGATGAAATCGGACAACCCCAACAGGCATTAGAATACTTGAAGCAAGCCTTACCTATTTTCCAACAAGTGGGCGATCGTGCCGATATTGCCACTACTCTCAATAATATTGGTTTTGTCTACCATGCCATTGGACAACCGCAACAGGCATTAGAATACTATAATCAAGCCTTACCCATTAGCCGGGAAGTGGGTGATCGCGCAGGTGTTGCCACTACTCTTAATAATATTGGTGCAGTCTACCGTGCCATTGGACAACCACAGAAGGCATTAGAAGACTATAACCAAGCCTTACTCATTAGCCAGGAAGTGGGTGATCGCGCAGGTGTTGCCACTACTCTCAATAACATTGGTGGGGTCTACGATGACATCGGACAATCGCAACAGGCATTAGACTACTATAACCAAGCCTTACCCATTCACCAGGAAGTAGGCGATCGCTCAGTTGAAGCCACTACTCTCAGTAATATTGGTGGGGTCTACAATGCTATCGGACAACCCCAACAGGCGATTACTAAACTTAAGCAAGCCGTGACCATTACCCTAGAAATGCGTCAGGGTTTACAGCGAGAAAACCGACAGTCATTTTTACGAAATGATCGAGGTCGTGTAATTACTCTAACGAACCTCTTGATTGACCAAAATAAACCCAAACAAGCTTTTGAATGGATTAACCTTTACAGCACAGCCGAACTCGCTGATTACACCCGCCTAATTGATGCCCAAGTCAGTAATCCCCAAGCCCAACAAGCTCTAGACCAGTGGAATCAAAAAAATCAGCAATTAGAAATCCTCCGCCAGCAATTACAAGCCAACTTTTCTGAGGAACGTTCCCGCCAATTTCGGGAATTTGAGGCACAAGTTAACCAAGAAGCGGAAGACATCTCGCGCCAGTATCCTGAAATCGCTGAACTTCTAGAAACCACGCCTGATGATCTTGAAAAACTCCAAGCCAGTATCCCTGATGGTACAGTCGTTATTCAGCCCGTCCTGCTGACTAATATAAACAACGTTCCCAACAATATCGCTATTTTTATCCTGACGAAAGACCAACCTATCACGGTTAAAAAAGTTCCTGTCGATCCGGATCAACTAGATACCTTAATCACTGACTACCGAGAGATATTAGAAAACCGTTATGCCACAGACTTCCGCGACACGAGTAGCGAACTCTACGACTTATTAATTCGTCCCATTGAAGACCAAATCCAGTCATTATCTCCGACGCAGCTTGCCATCATCGCTACAGATAAACTGCGCTATATTCCCTTTGAAACCCTCCGCAATCAAGACACAGAAAAATTCTTAATTGAAAACTATCCCATCAATTATTTCACTCGCTTAAGTGTCAATTCACTGCAATTGACAGACACCGGACATTCTCCATCTTTACAGCGTGGGGCGTTAGGATTAGGAAATCCCATCCCGGAAGAACCCTATAATATACCTGATGCGGAAGCGGAAATCAAAAATCTGCCCAACCTCCTACCTGGAAGTGAAATCTATCTGGGTAAGGACGCCACTCTCGCAAGATTCAAATACCACGCCTCTCGCTTTCCAGTTATCCACCTTGCCACTCACGGCTGTTTTCAAGCTGAGGGTTGTTGTTTGGGAGAAGAGGAAGACTGTAAGGGTGTACACCGCCGCATCGATATGGAACCCAACACTCTCCTATTTGCCGATGAACCCTTCAACATCGCCAATGCGGCACGATTAGGCATGAAAAATACAGAACTTCTTGTCCTCAGCGCCTGTCAAACTGCTTTGCGAGAAGAATCAGACGGGCGAGAAATTGCAGGTATTGCCTACTTATTTGAACGGGCAGGTGCTAAAGCAGTGATGGCAAGTTTGTGGAATGCTGAGGATGACACAACCTCCGAAATTATGACCCAATTTTATCAAAATTTAAATCAAGGGATGAGTAAAGGCGAAGCCCTGCGTCAGGCAAAACTTGAACAGGTTGATCGTCATCCCTTCTATTGGTCTCCATTTATTTTAATTGGTAATGCCCAATAAGTTAAGTAGGTTCGTAGTGAGAGCTTTAGCTCTCTCCAGCTATGCGTTAAAGCACTAAAGTGCTTACTACAAACAAAGTCCTATTTTAACCCGATCACGCCGCTACTGGACTGACCAAACTACAATTGTGGAATAGATTTAACGTTTAAACTGGGCGCAAGCCTTGCGCCCCTACAATTCTAATCCACCAATTAAGGTGAGTCACGCCTACGCTTGTCCATCAACCAGCCTCTTTAATCCTTCTCCTTTTAGCCCACTGCATAATCAGTCATTTCACGCATGAAAGGAGGATGAAACCCTAGGACAATATCATGTTTTGGTACACCCAAATCGACTAATTCTGCCGCAATATCATGCTCCGTTGAATTGTAAAAAATCCAGATTTTCTCATTCCGAATATCCAGATGCATTAAACAATGATGCACCCAGCGCCTATGGTGCCAACCTAGATGCACAATTTGATAGTGATTGCGCTGCGTATCAAAAATCGTCTCTACCTCAAACTCACCATAAGCTGGCTTAACTTCTGCATAATCCATCAACAATTGCTGCACAATTTGCTGATATTTGATTACTTTATCCGTTAGTTCTGCCATTGTACAACTTCCTCCACGTCAACATTGTAAACCATCAATTTTACCGCATTTTCTTGCAGCATTGATGCGGGAAAATCAATTTTAAAGAAGCTGTTATAGGTTAGATCTGGCACAGCTAGATAGAGAATGCGCTCAGGTTCTTCACGACGCAATGCCGCCCGATAGTTAATAAACTGACCCAGCGCTGTATGAAACTCTGAAATTGCCGATGCACTAGCTAAAAAACTTTTGACTTCAACCGCAATTTTTTCATCGCCTCGCTCCGCAGCCAGTAATCTTTCTGCCCCCAAATCAATTTCCATCTCCACTCCACCGACTTTAATTCTAAGCGGATCATGAGTCACATTCCATCCATCCTTAATAAGAGCTGTTTTAACAACTTGATGAAAACGATCCTTAGCCACAACAGACGAGCCGAATATAAAGGTGTAATTCAAATCTATCACACCAAGTTGTCTCGTGTGATCTGGCGTAGCACACCTAATTTAGTGGATTTAGGATTGTAGGGGCGCATGGCGTGCGCCCATCAAACCGTCGGCTATCAACTGTCAAATTTATCCCAACTTTTTAGCTGTGTCAGTTCAGATCCAGCAGATCGCCCCAGCCCACGACACTGCTCCTGATCACGAATCGGGAAATCTGCTATTTTTAGCAGAAATGACAAATTTATTGCACCGAGGAACTATTCATCCTTCATCGCTCTCCCACAACAGCATAGAGTTACAGCGATTGTGACGTGTTGCATCCCTAGAACCCCTACCTACCCCAGAGGTTATCTGCTACCAAGCAGAATGAGTAAGGGTACGGCAATGCCGTGCCCCTACTGGTAACGAACTATCTAGATCATCTAAGCTAGGATTACTATAGTAACATTTGCGGCAAAAACAAAATGAAAGGTAACTTAGTACCCAAGCCGATTCAATATCCTATTTCTTATCCTCAGGGGAATGATGACTGGGATTTGTCAGTTTACAACCGTAATGGTCAACGAATTCTCGATATTGAAGTTAAACCTAAACTCAATACATCGCCAGAGTGGGCAGCACAATTCCGCCGCAATATTCTCGCACACGGAACGTTTTACAAAGCCCCCTATTTCCTGATGGTTTTTCTCGATCGCTTCTACTTATGGACGGGTGCTGATGCCCAATCCGATCAGAGCCAACCTACTTACTCGATTGATGCACGCCCTATTATTCAATCGTACTATGAAAAAGCTGGAATCACGGCTAAACAAATCAGTCGTCAGAGTTTAGAATTGATTATTGAATCATGGCTTTTGCCAGTAATGCATTCTGATAAATTCCCTGTAGAGATTGATGAATCTCAACAATGGTTAGTTGATTCAGGGCTATATGAAGCCATCGCTGGGGGTAAGTTTGATTATGAGGTTATGGCGTGAATGTCTATGTAGAAACTAACTTTGTCCTGGAATTAGCCTTCCAGCAAGAAGAGTTTGAAAGCTGTGAACAAATTTTGCAACGTTGTGAAGCCAAACGGATACAACTGGTCATACCTGCCTATAGTTTGGCTGAACCCCATGAAAAATTAATTCGTCAAGAAAACAGCCGTAAGAAGCTTGAACAAGATCTTGTCAAGGAGTTAAATCAACTTAAACGTACAAAATCATATCATAGTCGTATTAGCAACATTGAAGACATTCCTATGTTGCTGATGCAGATTAATGAAGAGGAGAAACAGCGTTTTGTACAGTATCGAGAACGACTCTTGAAAAGTGCATACATTATTTCACTGACTGCCGCTATTCTCAGCGATGCAGCAAACTATGAAGTTTATTACGGCTTGGAACCGCAAGATGCTATCGTTTATGCATCAGTTATTAGCCATCTGCGGCAGTATCAACCCCAAGTCTCATGTTTCCTCAACCGGAACACAAGAGATTTTGATGATCCTGATATTAGTAATGAAGTGAATCAATTCAATTGCCGGATGATCTGGAAATTCGATCAGGGCTATAATTTTATTCAATCACAACTGTCCTCATAAAGATTAGCTGTTGACTTGTATGAGCAATAGTCATGAATGTATTTAAAATTGGTCATTCTAATCACACCATTGAGGCGTTTATCGCGCTCATCGAGTAACACGGGGTTACAGCCATTGCAGACGTGCGATCGCATCCCTACAGAGAAAAGCCGTAAAAATAATAGTAAATTTATAGTTAATACATCACATCTCAAACACGGTTGATGAATACATTTCGCGTTGGTATTGCAGGACCAGTAGGTTCCGGAAAAACTGCTTTATTGGATGCTTTGTGCAAGGCAATGCGGGCATCCTATCAAATCGCTGTCGTCACCAATGACATTTACACCCAGGAAGATGCCCAGTTTCTGGTAAACTCTCAAGCATTAGAGCGCGATCGCATCCGGGGTGTGGAAACGGGAGGTTGTCCCCATACGGCGATTCGAGAGGATGCATCCCTGAATTTAGCCGCAATTGAAGAGTTAGAACAGAAGTTCACCCCCTTAGATTTAGTCTTCTTAGAAAGTGGGGGGGATAACCTAGCCGCCACTTTTAGCCCAGAACTCGTTGATTTGACCCTTTACGTGATAGATGTCGCCGCCGGTGACAAGATTCCCCGCAAAGGCGGACCCGGAATCACCAAATCGGATTTATTGGTGATTAATAAAATAGACCTAGCGCCAATGGTTGGGGCTGATTTGGGTGTTATGGAACGAGACGCCAAAAAGATGCGAGGTGATAAGCCATTTGTATTTACGAATTTAAAGACTCAGGACGGATTAGCAACCGTGATTGATTTTATCAAGCTCCAGATGGGGGTGTCTTGACAAAGGCGGTTTAATTTGCTAATAAATCCGGTGAGAGAACCGGAGATAAAAACATTCAGTAGTTAGCCTGTCTTTATCCTACCCTCATCTATTGCCTGTTAATGGTGACGAATGATACTTGATTAGATTTTATGTAGGGTGGGCAAGACTGTTCAAGGATAGAATAAGCTTTTCTACGAGCGGGTAATTGCTCAGAATTAACTTTACTCCTTACTGGCAAATTAATTCCTAAAGTATTTTCTTGCGTATTTTTACCAGGTTCCTCTTAATTTAGTGAGTAAAATATCCGAAAATATTCCCTATTACTCTCGAATCGACAAAGCTAAACTGAGACAAAGTTTAGGCTAAAGTCAATGTTAAGTGATTTAGAACTCTGGTTATCCTTAAACGCCCGACGGTATGTCGATCTTTGCCAACAACCCCAGATTGATATCGAAGACATGGCATTTTTAGAGAATTTTAGAGTTTTGCAGAGAATAGTTGTTTCTCAACGGCAGACACAGGATGCTCGATTACCCGATTGGCAGCAGCTATCAACAGAACTCAATCGATCAGCATAATTTGTAGGAGTACAACATTATCCATCCGTATAAAGTTACAGGATAGCGGAGGTGAAAGCCCCCGCGCTTTAATCGGCTGAGTGTCAATAGACAGGTTAACTTACAGTCCGTAAATATCTAGACAATCATTGACATAACTAGACATTTTTGATGATATAATACAGGAATGTCTAGTTTAACTCCCCAAGAAGCAGCTACTCGACTTTGTGTGACGGTCTTGCACGTTGCACCGATGGGAACTCAACGGCTGGCTGATGAGCTTCTCTAAGGCTGGTGGTCTGGAGTCGATATGATATTGTTGACTTAATTGGTACATAAGGGACTGCGTAGTCATAAGCACAAAAAAAATAGTGACCGAACTGAGGGAGGTAGCCAAAAAGCTATGACAACGATAACTTATTGCAAAGGTTTGCCAACTCCCGCCGATGAACTTAACCCCATCGGTTTCACCGACTTGGAGATGTTTTTAACTTCATTGTCCGATATATTTTATCAAGCAACAGTTGAAACAGTTAACCATTTATTAAACAAAGAAGTTAAATTTAATCAATCCAGTTGGAATAGTCTTATGCAAGAGAAATACGGAATTAGTAAGCGTTATGCTAACGGAGTAATTGCATTAGCCAAAGGAAAAACTGCCTCAGCTACATATTGTAGAAAGCGCCAGATAAAGCAATTAGAATCACGAGTTAAGTCAGCGAAAGATTGGGTAGCCAAAGCCACAAAGAAAATTAAGTTGGCTCGGAAGTTCTATGGAAAAAAGAACTGGCAATCCTCCAAAAATGGCTGCAATTTTCCCTTGTCGTCAAACCTCAAGACAAGAAAAACTAACTGGCATCATCTGCGTCAAGGTCGGCATCAGAAAAAGCGATATATCTACCGACTTCAAAATCAAATTAAACATCTATTGAGGGCGAAAATTAGAGTGAAGGTATCCAGAGGGTCAGTATTTATTGTTGGCTCCAAGGATGAAAGTTATGGCAATCAAACTTGTCAATGGTCTGGAGATACTATAAAGTTGAGAGTCCCGGATTGTCTAGAAGCAAAATTTGGGAAATATGTCACATCAAAAATTGGCAGCTTCTCCCGTCAGATTAATAGATTACCCAATAGTGGTGCGAAAACATGGCACTTCTATAGAAAGGAGAATCGATGGGTGGTTGCTGTTCAATTCACGCCCGC
>NZ_JAVJNP010000185.1:0-44889 GCF_040217205.1 Coleofasciculus sp. A1-SPW-01
ATTTATTCGTCATCAATCATTTGTAGGGGCGGGTTTAGGGATTAACATTGAATGCCTCACCAATCAATGAACAACTTGCACCCGCCCTCCCCACTGTTATGCATTTGAATTAGGTATTAGTAGCGAGCAAGATGCTCGCACTACAAGGATTGCGCCATTATTGACATTACGGTTTAAATGCCGAACAGCTTAGGACAACCCAACCTAATTTGGTAAAAGGCGACCCGATAAAATTGAGAGGATGGGTGTTGTTGATTTATGCAGCGGGTCGCCCCTACAATAGGTTATATTATTTCGGGTAAAATATTCTTAATAAAAATGATTTTAACCTTTATTTTTATAGGTTTGTAATTCTAGAAAATCATCAGGACATGATATAAATTTATTCGCCATCAATCATTTGTAGGGGCGGGTTTAGGGATTAAATTGAATGCCTCACCAATAAATGAACAACTTGCACCCGCCCTCCCCACCGATAAATTAACTATTGATATCCCGCCGCCTGTAGCGCAAATAACCGCGCATAACGTCCACCAAGTTCCACTAATTCCTCATGAGTTCCCTGTTCAATGATTTCTCCCCCCGCCATCACCACAATTTTATCTGCCATTCGTACTGTGGAGAAGCGATGAGAAATCAACACCACCATTTGATTCTGGGTAATCGTGCGGAAATGGTCAAAGACTCGTACCTCCGCTTCTGCATCCATAGCGGCTGTGGGTTCATCTAAGACTAAAATATCTGCACCTGTTCGCATAAAAGCACGAGATAGGGCTATTTTCTGCCATTGACCTCCAGAGAGTTCCTGTCCCCCCTTAAACCATCGCCCTAACTGGGTGCTAAATCCGTCTGGCATTGACTCAATAAACGACTTAGCCATGCCTTTCTCTGCTGCATTTTCCCAGCGGGTTTTATCTTGCAAATAGTCTACATCCCCGACGCCAACATTCTCGCCTACGGTAAATTGATAGCGGACAAAGTTCTGGAATATTACCCCAATCCGACGGCGTAGGGTATCAAGTTTCCATTCCTGTAAATCTACCCCATCTAACAAAATGCGCCCCGAATCCGGCGTATAGAGACGAGTTAATAGTTTAATCAACGTTGTCTTTCCTGACCCATTTTCGCCGACAATGGCTAACTTTTCTCCCGGTTTCAGGTGTAATTCAATCCCTTTTAGTGCCGGGGTTTGACTTCCAGGATAGGTAAAAAATACAGTCTCAAACCGAATCCCATCCCCCGGTTTTATTCCCTGAGTTGCTGTTCCCTGAGATTGGGGAACCTCTTGTTCCAGAAATTCGTAGAGGTTGGAAATATAGAGGTTATCTTCATACATACCGCCAACAGAGGTGAGTATGGCGGAAAAGGTAGATTGTCCTTGGCGAAATACGGTTAAATACATGGTCATATCGCCCAAGGAAATCCGACCAAAGATGGTTTCGATAACAATCCACGCATACGCCCCATAAAATGTCAGCGTACTCAGCAACCCTAACAAGTAACCCCAAAATCCTCGACGAACGGTCAAATCTCTATCTTCCCGGTAAAGGCGTCTGAAGGTGTCGCTGTAGCGTTGTAGCATGGTTGCGCCAAGCTGGTATAGCTGAATTTCCTTGGCGTAATCTTCTCTGGCAATTAAGGTTTCCAAGTAATGCTGCTGGCGGGTTTCTGGGGAACGCCACCGGAATAAGCGAAAGGCGACACCAGCAAAGCGCGTTTCGGCGATAAAGGGAGGAATGGCGGCGATGATTAATATCGCTACCGCCCAGGTTGAGAATTGCAGCAGTAATCCGCCAAAGGTGAGTAACGACAGACTATCCCGAACCAGTCCAAACGTTCGCGTCACTAGCGCCAGAGGACGACTGGAGGCTTCTCGCCGCGCCTGAGTCATTTTGTCGTAAAATTCGGAGTCCTCGAAGTGGGGTAAGTCTAAGGTTAAGGCTTTTTCTAGAATTAACACATTGACCCGTTGGGCTAATAATACCCGCAATAGCGACTGGCAAACCGTTTGACCGCGCTGACTTCCTGCCAGTATCATAACCGCGATCGCTTCTAATCCGACATAGCCTAACGTTAGCCACCGATGGGCGGCTAACCCTGACTGAGACGCCAATACCACGGTATCTACAATCAACTTGCCCAAGTATGCGATCGCGGCAGGTAATAATCCCGCGATAACGGTTAAAATTGCTAGCACCAGCGTTAGTCTGTGACTGGTTGTCCACACTAACCTCAAGGCGCGTCCACTATAGCGGAATACTGAAAGCGATTGACGAATATTCCGGATTAGAAATCTCAGCGAGTAGCGTTTCTTGCGTCGGTTCATTGTTTCTGGTAGACATTTTGCCAGCACTACTACGCAGTGTAGATCCTGATCCATTGTAGGGGCGGGTTTAGCCACTAACTTAACTTGTCACCGATAAATGAACAACTTGCGCCCGCCCTCCTCACTGATAAATGAACAACACAATTCCCCCTATCTGCCAATAAATAAACAACAAAACCCTCCCTGATTCGTAATTATAAATCGGTGTTATCGGCAATAAATATAGACATAAAAGAATTATCGTTTACTGATAAAAGTTAATATGATTAGCGATTACCTTTAAAAGTTCATCGGTTGTAAAAGGTTTTGCAAGATAACCATTTGCCCCACACTGCTGCCCTCGGTTCCTAACAACTTGGCTTTTTTCTGCTGAAATAAAGATAAAGGGTATAGTCCTAGTCTTTGAATCTTGACGTAAAGCTTTGAGAACTTCATACCCATCTAACTTTGGCATCCGAATATCGCACAAAATCAAATCAGGGACTAACTCTTTGGCTAAGAGTAAGCCCCTGCGAGAATCCCCAGTACCAATTGCCTGATACCCTTTTTCCTGTAAGACATTAAGGATAATGTCCCGCAAAATTTCTTCATCTTCAATGACTAAAATTGCAGCATTGTGTGTCACAGTTTTTCTCAAACGACCGTCTTATACAAAATCTATTAGGTTTTGGGGGGGTTAGCTTGACCAATGCCCAAGGATTCCTTACTATATTTCAACTGCTTCCACAATGACTGTACTTGCTCATAGGCTCGTTCAGAGGAAATCTTACCGCCAGTTTCTAGGGCAGAAATATAGGACACTTTCTGGGCAAACTCTTGCAAGTTGGCATTAAAGGCTAGATCCTCTGGGGTAAACTTGCCGTAATAGCGGCATCTAGGGTAAAGAAAGTTTTGTTTACTGACCTGTGCGGAATCGGATGATGTGGACTGTGCCATATCTTAGCCTCCTGTCTCATAATCTCTTACTTTCCATTATATTAACAAACACTTAACCTTGCCTTAACTATAAGTTAACTAAATGTTATATAATGATTCGATTTGAGTTATGAACATAGGAATGAGGAAAGGAAATAGGGAATAGTCAATAGGGAATAGTCAATAGGGAATAGAGAACAGGGAATAGAGAACAGGGAACAAATTATGTAGCTTGCTTCTCGCTTCCTTGAGTATGAAAAATGACAAAAGACGAATCACCTATGAACATTAGAATCATAACGTTCAATATCCGTTACGATAAGCCAGATCCCGATAACCAGGATTGGAGGATTCGGCGTGATGCGATCGCGGCGCTGATTCAGGAGTATCATCCAGATATCATTGGCACCCAAGAAGGCAAAGCCCACCAGCTACTTGACTTACATCGCCGTTTACCGAATTATCAAAGTATTGGGGGCGATCGCACGGGAACAGGGACAGGAGAACATTGTGCGATTTTCTATAACCAAGACCGTCTTAAATGCCTGGATAATGGCGATTTTTACTTAAGCGATACGCCTGATGTTGCTGGGAGTATCAGTCCTGAGTGGGGAAATCCTGCACCGCGAATGGCAACCTGGGCAGTCTTTAGTGTAGCGCAGGTGTCTAAAACAATCACCTGTTTTAATACCCATCTGGATTATACCAGTGCCAAAGCACGGGAACTGGGGGCAAAACTAATCCGCGATCGCATGATTCACTGCCATCCTGACAATACCTATCTTTTCCTAACCGGTGATTTTAATGCTGAACCCGGTAGCTTGCCACGGGAAATCTTATCTGATTCATCAACGAATTCTATGATTCTCCATGACGCTTTGGCGGGTGTTGAATTGGAAAAACAGCAGAGTATTCATGGGTTTACAGGTGAGGCGTTTGCGGCTGTTGATACGATTTATTACGATAGTCGCCTGAGACAAGAAACTGTGACGGTTGATAATAGGAAATGGCAAGGAATTTTTCCCTCTGATCATTTCCCAGTTATTGCTAATTTTGTTAATGATTAGGTACACTATGAATCACTTCAAGTCTTTTTTACCTAAGCGGTTGAGTAGAGGACGACCCGATCCAATTGAGTGGAATGGAATTTTTGATTAATGCCAGCGGGTCGCCCCTACAGGGTAATTTCGCGATCGCAGGAGGCTCAATTCCCTAAGACGCCCCGACTAATCCACTATGACGCAGTAACGGTTCCGTACTCGGTTCCCGTCCCCGGAATTGCTTGAATACCTCCATCGGTGGCACACCACCGCCTAATGCCAGTACCGTATCCCGATACCGCTTTCCTGTATCCGCCACGGCGGTTTCATTCTCTAAACCAACCTCCTCAAAGGCAGCAAAAGCATCGGCACTCAAGACTTCTGCCCATTTATAACTGTAATACCCAGCCGCATAGCCGCCCGCAAAGATATGGGAAAAGGCACAGAGGAAAGAATCTTCCGGTAAGGGTTGTAACACGGTGGTGGTTTTGGCAATCCGGTGACGGACATCACTGGCACTTTCCTCCCCACCGGGCTGATAACGGTGGTGCAGTTCGATATCCACTAAACTAAAGTGCAATTGCCGTAACATGGCACTACCACTCATGTAAGTCCGGGCTGCCAAGAGTTTCTGATAATAATGTTCTGGCAGGGATTCTCCCGTTTCGTAGTGCTTCGCCATACCCATCAGCGTGGGGCGATCGTAACACCAGTTTTCCATAAACTGGCTGGGCAATTCCACCGCATCCCATTCCACATTATTAATTCCGGCTGCACCAGCATAATCCACTCTGGTGAGCATGTGTTGCAACCCGTGACCAAACTCGTGGAATAGGGTTTCGACTTCACCAAAGGTCATTAAACTGGGTTTACCATCAATCGGTGGCGTTTGGTTGCAAACTAAATAGGCAACGGGTAGGCGCGTCGTCATTGTCCCGGCTTCCGTTAGTTTGGCACGCCCCACACAATCATCCATCCAAGCGCCCCCACGCTTCTCAGCGGGACGACTGTAGGGATCTAAATAGAAAAACGCGATCGCACTTCCTGTTTCATCGGTAACTTGGAAATAGCGGACATCTTCATGCCAGACGGGGGCTTGTCCATCCGCAGGCGTAATTGTTACCCCAAACAGTCGCTTGATTAAGCCAAACAAGCCATCCAGCACTTGAGGTAACGGAAAATAAGGACGCAATTCTTCAGCACTGAAGGCAAACTTTTCTTCCCGTTGACGTTCTGACCAAAAACTGATGTCCCAGTGTTTCAACTCATTGGCTTCGGGGACACCTTTAGCCGATGCAAATTCTTTCAACGCCTCTAAATCCTTAACCGCCGCATCGTAGCTCGCACCACGCAGTTCTTCCAGTAATCCCTCCACCGCCTCAACATTCGGTGCCATTTTGCTAGCAAGGCTTAATTCAGCATAACTGCTAAACCCTAGCAGCTTGGATTTTTCTTGACGCAGTTCTAAAATCCGTTCAATCAGGGGACTGTTATCCAACTCCCCAGAGGAGGCGCGGCTGACAAAAGCCTTATAGAGTTTCTCCCGCAAATCCCGACGGGTACTGTGTTGCATGAAGGGGATGTAACTGGGATAGTCCAGCGTGATCCGCCAGGGACCTGCTTCCGGAGTCGCCTTTTCTTCCCCGGCGGCGCGGGCGGCTTGAGCGGCTAAACTCTTTAAGCTAGGAGGTAAACCCTCTACCTCTTCTGGACGGGTTAGGGTCATGCTAAATGCCTTGGTTGCATCTAGGACATGGTTGGAGAACTTTGTCGATAGTTCCGCCAACTCCATCTGAATTTGATTGAAGCGCGATCGCACTTCTCCTTCAAGTCCCACACCCGACAGTTCAGCATCTCGAATGGCGGCTTCTACGATGCGTTTTTGGGCTGGCTCTAAGCTACGCCATTCATCCCCATCCTGCAAGGCTTTAAAGGCTTTGTATAAGGGTTGACTTTGGTTGAGTGTGTTGATGAATTGAACGACTTTGGGTTGAACCGTTTCATAAGCCTCACGCAGTTCCGGGCTATTTTTCACCCCCATCAAATGACTCACGATGCTCCAACTCCACCTGAGGCGTTCTGTCAATGTTTCTAGGGGTTCGACTAAACCGTCCCAGGTTGGTACTACCTTTTCCTCTAGGGCGGCTAATTCCTGCTCAAGTTCAGCTAATAGCTGTGTCATCGCAGGCACAATATGGTTTGGCTCAATCTGGTCAAAAGGGGGGAGTCCCTTTTCACGGCGTAATGGATTCTCAGTCATAGTTGGATTGGCAATCATGAGTCGTATCGGGTTACAAAATCAGACTAAAACAGCATGTAGTGGTGATACAAGGCAAGCCGCTATAGCCGCTTGCCTTGTATCAAACTAACGCCTGAAGCTTCCCTGGGGAAGCGGTGAGGCGCGAAAATTAAATAATTAGCAAGAATATTTTTTGACGTCAGTGATCCTTATCATCGTGAAGATTAATTTGAGTGGTAGAAGGCAAGGATTGAGTTTATGCGTGACCCAGCTAAAATAGAGCTTTGCAGTAAGCACTTTAGTGTTATAACGCATAGCTGGAGAGGGCTAAGGTTCCCTCACTACAAGCTTCCCTTAAATGCGTGGCAACTGAGCCGGGGCGGATTTAGCTAAATCTGGGTGAAGTCAGAAACGATAGTTGTGAAACCCGCCCCTACACACGCATCAGTACCCTAGTGCAAGAAGGCAGAAATAACTGAACAGCTAATATCTCCCCCCGCTTCCCCTGCTCCCTCTGCTCCCCCAGCTCCCCCAGCTCCCCCAGCTCCCTCTGCTCCCCCAGCTCCCCCAGCTCCCCCTCAACACAAGACTTATTCAGCCAACCCTACTGACGCTGGAATACTGATGAGAAACGTTCTTTAACTTGGCTGACAGTGGATTGAATCAAATTCCCTGGTGTTGCTTGGGGACGAGTTGCCACAACGATAGGTTCGTCTTTAAACTCTTTGAGTCGATAACCATATTCCAACTCGCTTTGGCGCTTCCGCAGTTTGGGGAATAGCCGAAATATTCCTTTGAGTAACTCCTCTTCTTGCTGAAATAACGCCTGGTTGATTTGACTGCTGCGATTCACTGCCATTGAGCCAGCCGGTAACCAGTTTTTCTCTCCCTTAATCCGGACATAGATATTGAATTCCGGTAATCCCGAGTTTTGCATTTCATCATACTTGCGGGAAGCGGCTGCCCGTTTGACTTTGTTTTTCTTGGCTTTCTGCTGTTTGGGTTGGACTTTGCCAAAGCCGAGTTGGGTGGTCATATTAAGTTCCTCTGATCGCGTCTTAACAAAAGTTTACATCATTCTCAGGAAACTTGTGCTGCCAACGTTTGCTGATGAGTCTGAAATGCAGACACCGCATATAGCACTACGCATTGAGGTTAGGACAATAAAATTGGGTGAAAAGGCAATAGGCAATAGAGAAAAGTCCTAACGTATCCCCGTAGCGCTATACAACAAAGGGCGCACGTCGGTGCGCCCCTACAGATAAAAATTTTTTAAGTTGAACCTAGGGAAGCTTAAGGAGTGGTTTCAGAAGTTGTGTCGTCCTCAGCTTTAGGTTCAGTCGTCTCATCAGACATGTCTTTATCTTCAGTCGCCTTGTCAGACATGTCTTTATCTTCAGTTGCCTTTTCCATGTCTCCCTTCTCTTCGACTGCCTTATCGGTTGCAGCAGGAGCAGCATCTTCAGTCGCTGCGTTATCAGGGTTAGCTGGCTCAGTTTCCTCGATAGTCGTACTATCATCCGTTTCTGGGGGAGCGCTACAACCTGTGGCTAATCCCAGACTCAAAAGTGAAGCGATGGCAAATGTAGTAAGGTATTTAACGGTCATAGTCACACCTTATTTGGTATCCTAATGGGTTAGGCTTGCCAGACAATTACTGGCTTAAATGCAATTAAAGCGCATAAAAGGGAATTTTGGTGAAAAATTTAGTATTTTCTCAAAGAATTACAAAAATTGTGGCGATTATGCCTCAAAATATATCTTTTTGTGCTAAATTATGTCATTTTAACGTCTGAAGAATCAAACTTAGCCTGCTTTTGCCAACCAACAGGATACACTCAGATTTTTTCTTCCTGCAGACTCAGACACTGGGAAAGTGATCCAGAATACATCAAAATGAAAATAAACCCATCTAAGTTGCATGAGCGAGAATGAACCGTTGGCAGTTTACTGAAGCCTTTGAGGGATTGACACCACGACGCAGGCAAGTGCTGAAATTGCTCTTGGCTGGCGTTTCGGATCAGGATATCGCTCAATCGTTACATATTGAAACATCAACGGTAAGAAAACACGTTGAGAATATCTGTTCAGCTTTTAGGCTGAGAAATGAGTTTCCTGATGAACGGCGTTCTAAACGAGGAGAGTTAATTGCGCTGTTCGCTAAATATCAACCTGAACTTGTAACCCGGCAAACCTTGAGTGTAACTCACCAAAAGTTATCTGAAGTTGTAGATGATAATAATCACAAGATAGTGAAACGCGAAGATACAGAAATTCGCGTGACGAGTGAAGTGAGATTAACGGTTAAGGATGTGTCCGATTCTCCACTTAACAACCGCGATATCTTTATCCTGATTGATCAGAGTGGTTCTATGGTGAGAAAGGATGAAGATACCGGAAAGCAAACTCGTTACGAGTATCTAGCGGAAGTTGTTGAAGGACATATTGCCGCCATTCTGTCAGTTGGTTCTGAATTCGGGAATAAAGCGGATGAAAAAATTGCCATGAAGCAGGGCTATCCGACTGACAATCGGGTCTCTGTTTACTTCTTCAGCAGGGAAAGGGTCAAACCCAAACCTATTGTGATTAACGATGCCTCTCAAGTTTGGAAGCTGTTCGTCAACAATAAACCCAAAACCAAAACCTTTGTTGTTCCGACTTTAAACCATTGTGTTAATACTTGGTTAACTGGAGGCAAACCTAATGATAAAGGAGCCTTTTTTATTATTTATACTGATGGTCAATTTGATGACGAAGAGCAATTTATTCAATGTATTACTTCAGTCTGTAGCAAAATAGAAAATCATAAAGATATCAAGTTTTTTGTTTTGGGATTAGGTAAAGATATTGATATTGAACATTTCCTGGCGCTAGACTTCAATGTCAATCAGACGATGAAATTTAATATTTTTGTTTTTGATTTGGTCAATGAAGTCGATGATATCATTGAGCTTTTAAAACGCCAGCTAACGGATGATCCCTATCTAGCGTTTCCGGATTGGGTCAGAATTCGTCATCCTGATTTAGTTGAGAAGGTGATTCAAGGGAACAGGGGTGATGGGGTGATGGGGTGATGGGGTGATGGGGGAGCTGGGGGAGCTGGGGAAGATGGGAAACAAAATTTCTATAGCCCATTACCCTGTTCCCTGTTCCCTAACAAATGATATAAGACATAAGACATAAGACGAATGACAAATAACAAATGACAAATCAACACACTCGACGTCCCATAATTACCAAATCACGCTCAATGTGACCCATATCCGCTATTTGAGGTAAATACCCCCAACGTTGGAAGCCATATTTTTGAAAGAGGTGTAGGCTGGGTTGGTTGTGAGCAAAAATTAATGCCACTAAGGTATTGAGTCCTAACTTAGGAGTCTGTTTGATAGCGCGTTGCAGCAATTGTTGTCCTATTCCTTGACGCCGAAAATCGGGAGACACGTAGACGCTAAGTTCAGCCGTTGCATGGTAGGCTGGGCGGACTAAGAAAGCCTGAAAACTGAGCCAACCAGCAATTTGACCTGTAGAATTGGATCGTTCATGGCAGTCCATGACCCAAAGAGGGTGGCTGTTTGGTTTATGTTCTTGATACCAACTGATACGACTTTCAACTGAGATAGGTTCTAGATCGGCGGTGGCAATGCGACTGGGAACAGCCGAATTGTAAATTTCCACGATCGCGGGCAAATCTACCTCAGTGGCATCACGGATATACATTAAGGCAGGATTAGGGCGACAAACCATAGAATATTAGTGCTAAAGGGTCATCAGTGATTAAACAGGCTTCTTTGTGTGGCACTATTGATTTTTCTGTTCACGCTTATCCTGATTATCTGGCAACTGCGAGGATTGGGCATCGGATTGGGTGCATTGACAGGGGGGATTTTTACTCTGGTTAGCGATGTGTCCTTAATGGACGAACTTAGAGTTAGTGCAACTGTTGGCAATACTATACTCACATTGATTGCCCTACTCATTTTGTGCCGGATTCTGGATGAAGCCGGGTTTTGGCGAGGGTTAGCGCTACAATTAACGGTTTTGGGGATAGGTCAAGGGCGTCTGCTTTTCCTTTTGTGCGGACTTTTGGGAGCATTGGGAACAATTGTTTTAACCAATGTGGGTATGGCATTAATCTGGATTTCTCCGGTGATGGAGATCCTTTGTTTACTACGCCTCAGGGCTAAAACCGTGTTCGCTGTTGTCTTTACGGTTAGTTTTATCACTGAAGCGGCTAGCTTATTGTTCCCTGTGAGCAATCCGGTCAACCTGCTTGCGGTAAACTATGGCGACATTTCAGGATTTCGCTATAGTCTGGTGATGACCCCGGTGACATTTGTCGCGATCGCAACCAGTTTAGCCAGCTTATGGTTCTACTTCCATCGAGACATTCCAGTCACATACAAACTTACTCACCTCCCGCCACCACGCCAAGCCATTCGTGATCCGTTGGTTTGTCGATGGGGTATGGTTATTTTAGCCAGTCTACCTCTGGCATACTGGATTGCCCAAGACCATGCTCTGCCGACTTGGATCGTGCCTGCGATCGCGGCGTTGATTCTGCTAGGATTGGCGAGACGGGGGTTTCTCCCAAATACCACACCGATTATTTCTGTGGGCAAAGTTTGGCAGGAAATTCCCTGGCAATTGATCGGGTTTAGCGTCCTGATGTATGGTGTCGTCCTCGGTTTAGCTCAAGTTGGCATGAGTCATGTCATCACCCATCAGCTAGACGCCCTCTCCAGTTGGGGGTTAACCCTGACAGCCATCGGCACAGGTTTTCTGGCTACTGGGCTGTCAAACCTATTTCACAATTTACCCACTGTGTTGCTGAATGCCGTAGCCATTTCCGACACAACCACTGAGCCAGCGATTCGGGAAATGATGGAGTACGCTAATGTGATTGGATGTACCCTGGGAGCAAAAATTACTCCTCTGGGTAGTTTATCAACGTTAATTTGGTTCAAGGTTTTAGCACGTAAAGGTTTGCGCCTGCATTGGTTTTACTATATTCGTCTTAGCCTGATTCTGACTTTACCGATTCTATTTCTCAGCTTGCTGAGTTTAGCCCTCTGGTTTCCCTGGCTAATTGTCTAAGGTTTGATTTGTCCTTTGTCTTTTATATCTAGAGAATCTATATTAGAGGATAAACTAGCAATAACGATCGAAAGGCTTTATCATACTCTAGGGTGTATCTGCTTGCCTGACCACAACAGCTTTTTCCAAAAAACAGAAAGACTTCAGACGTCAAGCTGTTATTGGGCTTTTCCAGATAATATAGCGACTCAGCCAAGTCGGTTTAGGTATTTGAGAGACCTGTAGTATCATTTTGAGTTTCTCTCACTCGCGCAATTGAGTCTCATCAATCAGGTAAGTAATAGATGATCATCCAAACGGCAGAACCCCCTATCCCTAAGTCTCAGGGAGATACAACACAAAAGCACCATGAGTTTTGTAGCAATCAAGACAAATTTTTAACCCTGACCCTTGATTTGTTTTTCATTGCCAGTCCTGATGGCTATTGGCAGCAAGTTAACCCGATGTGTGAGCGAATCCTGGGATATAGTAGCCAAGAATTTAAAGCCCGTCCCTGGATTGAATGGGTGCATCCAGAGGATCAGCAGATGACCTTGAAGCAACTGCAAAAGCTCAGGGACTGTGAGAAAATTGTCTCCTTTGAAAATCGCTACCGCTGCAAAGATGGCTCCTATAAGTGGCTGTTATGGAACATCACCTTATGTCACACGCAGAACCAAATTTATGCGGTTGCTCGTGATAACACCCAACGCCGGGAAGCTGAAGCCGCACACCGGGAAAGCGAAGAACGGTTTCGTTTATTAGTCGATGGCGTCAAAGACTACGCCATTATTATGCTCGATCCAGAGGGCAAGATTGTAAGCTGGAATCCGGGTGCCGAACGAATTAAACAATATCGCGCTACAGAAATCCTGGGTCAACATGTCCGTTGTTTTTATACCCCTGAGGATATCGCCCAGGGACAACCAGACAAATGCTTAAAAATAGCTGCACAGCAAGGTCGTATTGAAGAAGAAGGTTGGCGAGTGCGTAAGGATGGCTCAACATTCTTTGCTAATGTTGTGATTACTGCCTTACGGGGAGAAGACGGACAATTACGAGGCTTTGCTAGGGTAACGCGAGATATTACAGAACGCAAATTTGCTCAGGAAACCCTAAAACGAACGAATGATGAGTTAGAAAAACGAGTCGCTAACCGAACGGCTGAACTGTTGCAAATCAATGAGCGGCTGAAACAAGAGATTGCTCTGCACCAGCAAGCAGAAGTGGCGTTGGCAGAAGAAACTCACTACGTCACTGATTTATTACAGAAGCTGCAACAAGCTCAAACCAAGCTGATTCACACAGAAAAAATGTCAAGTTTGGGGCAAGTGGTTGCTGGAGTTGCTCATGAAATCAATAATCCTGTCAGTTTTATTTACGGCAATATCGATTACGCCATCTGTTATCTGCGCGATTTAATGCAGTTAGTCGAACTCTATGGCATTCACTATCCCCAACCCGTAGCCGATATTCAGAAACGAATCACAGAAATTGATCTAGATTTCTTGATGGCAGATATGCCAAAACTACTGAATTCAATGAAAGTCGGAGCTAACCGGATTCGGCAGGTGGTTTTGTCTCTACAAAAATTCCTCAAGGCTGACCAAACTGAAATGAAGTCCGCTGATCTTCATGAAGGACTTGAAAGTACTCTGTTGATTTTGCAACATCGCCTGAAACCTAGCGTTGAGCATCCCGAAATTACTGTGATTCAAGACTATGGCAAATTACCCCCAGTCGAATGTTATGCAGGGCAAATCAATCAAGTGTTTATGAATTTACTCACTAATGCTGTAGATGTATTGGAATCTTCAGGTAGAAAGACTCCTCATCAAATTAAACTTAGCACTGAGGTGCAGGATATTAGTATTGAGAAACCTGGAGTAAGTGATTGCCAAAAAATACCTCATGCTATAATTCGGATTGCCGATAATGGTCCTGGGATGAGTCCAGACGTCTGCCAAAAACTTTTTGATCCCTTTTATACTACCAAACCCCTGGGTAAAGGAACCGGATTGGGTCTATCGATTAGCTATCAAATTATTGTAGAAAACCATGGGGGTCAGTTAACTTGTCGGTCTCAACCCGGTGTCGGATCAGAGTTCATTATCGCTATTCCGATTAATCAAATAATCACCAAGCATCCTGAACTTTCTCTGACGCCAAGTTAAGAATTGGTCATTGGTCATTGGTCATTGGTCATTTGCTCCCCATCTTCCCCATCTTTATTATCTCTTTCATCCCTCATCCTTTATCCTTTCGCGTGGTTCCATAAGTGTAGCTTCAAACGGAATAACTCCTACTATTTCACTCCGAATAGAACGAGCGGCTTGTCGGGATAAATCTAGAGTTCTACCCGGAATATAAGGACCGCGATCATTAATGCGAACAATCACACTATGACCATTTTCTAAATTTTTGACCTTCAAATAGGTATCAAATGGTAAGGTGGGATGAGCCGCTGTCAGATCATGCTGATCGTAAATTTCCCCAGTAGCTGTGTACCGACCGTGAAAATAGGGTCCGTACCAAGATGCTATGCCTTCAATGGTACTTGATGTTTCAACTAAGTTGTACATCTGCTTTTGGGCGTCTGCCAAACTTAATGGCGATTGTCCTAACGCTAGACGCAAGTTATTTGCCCATTCAATTGCCAGAAGTTCTCGATGCTGATCTAAGTCTTTGGCTAAGGTATCATCTACTTTAAATAATACGCGATCGCCTGCTTTCACCACAGGTATTCCATCAGACAGGATAGCTCGTACCGATGAATTTATCTCAGATACATCTGATGAGTCACAGAACAACAGCGTGAGACTTTGCGCCATTTGTTCAGCCTGCTTTTGAGTCGGCAATTGGGCAATCGTTCGCCCTTTCACCACAACCTGGAATTGCTGCTGTTCAGCCGAATGTTCTAATTTATTACTCCTTTGGGTATATTGCAAGAAGCCCCGTTTCCCCCTTCTTACCTGACTCTTATTTCTGCCACGAGGTCGTGTTTGAGAGTGAGCGCTGATTACGACTATGGATTCAGCCGAGGTTTTTTCTTTAGATGCAACGGGTTGACCCCAAGAAAACAAATTCTCGATCATTTTCCAGATTTTCTGGGGTAGACTAGCGTTTGAGAGATGGTTGGTAGATGAATAATTTCCTAAAGCCGATGAGGAATCATGGCTAGGTTGGGATTTGCCCCCATCATCCAGGGAATCTGACTTTGCTGGACAAGTAACTGGTTGAGCAGTATCCCTGAATGGATGAGCTGCGACAGTAGCAGTCTGGGCGAATGGAAATGGTAAACTGCCTAAATCATTAGCTAATCCTGAATTGGCAAGTGCTGTTACTGAAGACTTGTTAGACCAGACGTTTGAATAAACTGGAGATGAAAAAAAAGGAGATATTGGTTGTTCGAGTGGGCTGTTAACAACGGATAAAACTTTAGTCGGCAAAGCATTGGTGATGTAGTCGGGTACTCTTAATAGACCCTGGCTGGATGCCAGCAAACAGCCTACCCATGATGTTGTCCAAATTAGTCCGAAAAATGGCATAATGTAAAATAATTCTGCTGTAGAATGCACTGTTATGACTCACACAGTCATTCAGTATACATAAATCTGTAGTTTTTCGATCCCTTTTAAGCAAAACTAATCTCTAGAGGCAGCAATGAACAAAATTTATTACTATGACTTATCAATAGGAAATTCTAATTGCTTTAATTGCAATTGATTAATTAATAAAACCTCAATAAATTAATTTTTATAATAAAAAAATTAATTTTGGCTTGAGTCAGTGATATTCGTCTTATATCATACTCGCTCCCGAAAAGAAGCAAGCTACGTCATTCGTCATTCGTTTACTTCCCCATCTCCCTCATCTCCCCCATCTCCCAGACGCGCCATGGCACGTCTCTACATTGCTCCCCCGCTCCCCGGCTTCCCCTGCGGCTTAGGCAATGCTAGGATGACATTTGCCACGTCTGGTGAGGTATTGATGGCAGAAACACTTTTCTTTAATGCGTTGCGTGCGGCTATTGATGAAGAAATGGCTCGTGATGACGCGGTATTCGTGCTTGGTGAAGATGTGGGTCACTACGGTGGCTCCTACAAAGTGACCAAGGATCTGTATAAAAAATACGGTGAACTGCGAGTTCTAGATACTCCCATTGCCGAAAATAGTTTTACGGGTTTAGCCGTGGGCGCAGCAATGACGGGGTTGCGACCGATTATTGAAGGCATGAATATGGGCTTTTTGCTCTTGGCATTTAACCAAATTGCCAATAATGCTGGGATGCTGCGTTACACGTCTGGCGGTAATTTCAAAATTCCCATGGTGATTCGTGGTCCCGGTGGGGTGGGGCGTCAACTGGGTGCGGAACATTCTCAACGCTTGGAAGCCTATTTTCAAGCGGTTCCGGGTTTAAAGATTGTCGCCTGCTCTACTCCTTACAATGGCAAGGGATTACTCAAAGCGGCGATTCGGGATGATAATCCGGTTTTGTTCTTTGAGCATGTTCTCCTTTATAACTTAAAAGAAGATTTGCCAGATCAGGAGTATGTCCTGCCTTTAGATAAAGCCGAGGTTGTCCGAGAGGGCGAAGATGTCACCATTCTCACCTACTCGCGGATGCGCCACCATGTCACCCAAGCGGTGAAGTCTCTAGAGAAAGAAGGGTTTGATCCAGAGGTGATTGACTTGATTTCTCTGAAGCCCTTGGATTTTGAAACCATTGGCGCATCGATTCGCAAAACCCATCGGGTGATTCTGGTGGAAGAATGCATGAAAACTGGTGGTATTGGGGCGGAGGTAACGGCATCAATCAATGATCGGTTCTTCGATGAATTGGATGCTCCTGTCTTGCGGCTCTCGTCTCAAGATATCCCCACTCCTTATAATGGCACTCTGGAAAGCCTGACCATTGTCCAACCCCAGCAGATTGCAGAGGGAGTAAAAAAGATGTTGGCACTACAGATTTAACTCAGATCTTGCACCACTCCCCTTAAACCGCCTTGGGTTTAAACCCAAGGCTAAAAGCTCAAGTCAGCTCAAGCTGACTGGATCGGGATTTCGCTCTACTCAGCGTGGACAGTAGCTCGCTTGTCAAGACGTTGAGTTCTTGGCGGATGGGGGGCTTACTGAAAATGGTGCAAGATATGAAAGAAACAGAGTTAAGATAGCATTTGTTGCGGCGGGTCACAGTTATGCAAAGACAGCGTTCGTTAGTAGCCCTGATTCTAGTCCTGATCATTCTGGCAATTGTGGTGCTGGTGAAGATTCCTCTTCAGCAGGGACTGGATTTGCGGGGTGGCGCACAACTGACAATTCAGGTGAAAACCACAGAGGAGATTACCGAAATTGCGCCAGATCAGTTGGAGGCTGTTAAAACTGTGGTGGATCGTCGAGTGAATGCTCTCGGTGTTTCTGAATCTCAGGTTCAAACTATTGGCTCCGACCAAATATTAGTACAACTCCCCGGTGTGAATGATCCGCAACAGGCGGAGCGGGTGCTAGGGGGAACCGCACAACTGGATTTCCGTAAGCAAATACCAGGTACAGAAGCCCAGCTTCAGATTGAGCAACAATTGCGTCAGCAACTGCTATTTGAGCAAGCCGCTCTACTGGAGAGTGAAGAGGGTGGTGATCAAGAGGAAGAGGCGATCGCAGAAAATCAAGCGGCTTTAGAACGCTCGAACGCCGCGATCGCACAATTGTTTGAGAAGACAAATGTAACTGGGAAAAACCTCAAAGATGCCTTCCCTCAAACCACCCAAGTTGGAAATGGTTGGGAAGTGGTGATCCGTTTTGATGCGGCGGGGGGACAAGGATTTGCTGAACTGACTAGAGACTTGGCGGGTACTGGGCGCAGTATTGGGATTTTCCTGGATGACTCTTTAATCAGCGCCCCCACGGTGGGTCCCGAATACGCGGAAACGGGGATTAGTGGCGGTAGTGCTGTGATTACTGGGAATTTTGATGTGCAACGGGCGAGTGACTTAGCCGCCCAACTCAAAGGGGGTTCGTTACCGTTACCCGTGGAAATCGTGGAAAATCGCACTGTCGGCGCTACCCTGGGACGAGATAGTATTCAAAGCAGCGTTTATGCTGCCATTGGCGGTTTAATTTTAGTGTTGCTGTTTATGGCAATCTACTATCGTCTCCCCGGTTTAATTGCTGATGTGGCGCTGAGTATCTACGCTCTACTCACCCTAGCCGCCTTTGCCCTGATTGGTGTGACGTTAACTCTACCAGGAATTGCTGGGTTTATTCTCAGTATTGGTATGGCGGTAGATGCGAATGTGCTAATTTTTGAACGGACGCGAGAAGAGTTACGTGAGGGGAAAACCCTCTATCGCTCTGTCGAATCTGGTTTTTATCGAGCATTCTCCAGTATTTTAGACTCGAACCTAACCACGTTAATTGCGTGTGCGGCTCTATTTTGGCTAGGGTCAGGTTTAGTTAAAGGCTTTGCCGTTACCCTAGGGATTGGAGTGGTAATCAGTATGTTTACAGCCCTTACCTGTACTCGCACGTTTATGTTGTTGTTGGTTTTAAGCTTTCCTGGGGTGCGCCAGAAGCCGCAACTGTTCTGTCCGAATCTGTCACCGTCTCAGTGATGGGGTGATGGGGTGATGGGGTGATGGGGTGATGAGGGAGCAGAGGGAGCTGGGGAAGCTGGGGAAGCTGGGGAAGCTGGGGAAGCTGGGGGAGTCATGTAGAGAGATGCCATGACATCTGTGTGTAGGGGCGGGTTTAGGGACTAATATTGATTGTTATCGCTAGCTTGGCGGCAAAACCCGCCCCGACCAAATGACGAATGACGAATAACAAATGACGAATAACAAATGACGAATAACAAATGACGAATGACGAATGACGAATAACGAATGACGAATGACAAATGACGAATGACAAATGACCAAATTTAGTGTAATCAAACAGCGATCGCTCTGGTGGAGCATTTCCGCCGTAATCATCCTGGCTGGTATCGCTTCCATGGCGATTTCTACGGCACAGCTAGGAGCGCCTCTGCGTCCTGGTCTTGATTTTGTTGGCGGGACACGCCTGCAAGTTGAACTCGATTGTACTGTACCCGGTAACTGCGACGAACCGATAGAGCTGGCAGAGGTGCGCGAGGTTCTCAATGAACAGGAGCTGGGTAATAGTACGATTCAGCGTATCGGTGCTGCACAACAAGGGTTGACGATTCGGACGAAAACGTTAGATGTTGAACAGCGCAGTCAGTTACAAAAAGCCCTAAGTGAAAGGATTGGGGAATTCGATCCAGCCGCGACTCAAATTGATACGGTAGGTCCAATCATCGGACAACAGTTATTTACATCCGGTTTACTGGCATTACTTGTCTCCTTTGCTGGGATTCTGGTTTACCTCTCGTTCCGGTTTCAGTTTGACTATGCTTTTTTGGCGTTTATCGCTTTACTTCACGATGTCTTGGTCACGTTGGGCATTTTCTCTATTTTGGGTTTAGTCCAAGGGGTAGAGGTTGATAGCCTTTTTGTCGTCGCTCTATTGACAATTATTGGATTTTCTGTTAATGATACCGTAGTTATTTACGATCGCATCCGGGAGGTCATTGCCAAGCATCCCGACCAACATATTGATCAAATAGTTGATGATGCGATTAATCAAACCCTTACCCGGTCAATTAATACCACGTTAACTACGGTATTAACGTTGGTGTCTATTTTCTTGTTTGGCGGAGAAACGTTAAAATATTTTGCCCTAGCCCTAATTGTAGGGTTTATCGCTGGTGCATATTCGAGTATTTTTGTTGCCAGTACCCTATTAGCATTCTGGAGAGAACGCACGGGTCAAACCAAAGCCACCCAGGTTATCGAAGCTGAATTTTTGGACAAAGCATAATTGGAATTGTCTTTAATTATAATGGAGCCGTCAGACACTCAGACTTCTCACAACACTCCAGATCACCTTGAGCCGACAATAAAGGTGAAAGTTCAGCGCCTGCATCAACTGACGGTGTATGGTCGTTGGTTATTCGTGGGTATTCTTTGGATTAGTGTTGCTCCGCTGAGTCTTTGGGGTTGGCGTTATGAGTTATTGTTGTTGCAAGAGCATTTTACCTGGTCAGGTTTACGATATAGTATTGCATTTAACCGTCTGCCTATTTTGGGATTAGCTATCTGTATTGGGATGACGACGGCGGTTTTAGTTTGGCAAAGTCGCAACATTTTATTTGGAATTCCGTCCGCCGAAAAACAACGCTTGGCGCATCAGGTGCGTCGGATATGTCATCAAGGTCCGAGTCATCCGCTGTGGAAATGGGTTTGCGATCGCGGTTAAGTTTGTCATTCGTCATTTGTCAAAGAACAGGGAACAGGGAAGGTAGAGTTTTGAGTTAACTCACAACTTCCCCAGCTCCCCCAGCTCCCTCTGCTCCCTCTGCTTCCCCAGCTCCCCCAGCTTCCCCAGCTCCCCCAGCTCCCTTGCTTCCCCAGCTTCCCCAGCTCCCTCTGCTTCCCCAGCTCCCTCTGCTTCCCCAGCTCCCCCAGCTCCCCCAGCTCCCTCTGCTCTCCATCATCCCATCACCCACTAAACTGTTTCAACGCTCCCGATACCATCATTGTGGCTTCGGTTGTGGATATACTTAAACCAGTCATTTCCAGTGCAGGTAAAGCCGCTCTCAATTCAAATTTGAACTGAGCATTCTTGAGTTGAAATAGGGGAACAATTTGCTCTACGAGTTGAATCTCAAAGATTTGTTCGAGTTGTGCGCTATCCAAGACGCCGTTACTTTTGAGCCATAATCCCAAGGGTTGGTGATTCAGGGAGCAACGCTGTAATAATTTGCTTAAGACGCGATCGCTTACCCATTGATCCCGTCGAATCAGGGATATCAAACCCTTTCCATCAAACCGATTAGCGGCGGCGACTATTCGACCTTGAGCTATCCAGATGTAGTGATTGGGAAAGTGTTGAATTTGTAGAGACGAGTTGATCTGCTTTGGTTTTGCTACAGGTGGTAACCTTTGTTCAAAACTCGTCCTGACTGATTCTTGAGACGTTCCATGGCGCGTCTTGAGGGTTGACGCCATATCTTCCTCATTTCCTGTGTTTCCTCTAACGCCTACATTGACATTGGATTGCAAGTTTGTATCCGATGCGAAACGGACACCGATGAAGGGATGAATCGCTAGTACACCTGTTTTATTCCCTTTCTCAAGCCACTGAAAAATCGCTGGTAGAGAAAAATCAGTTAACGTGCCTTGAGTACCCATAATTTTAACCCTGATAATCAGCAAAAGTAAAGTAAAACTTTGAACCATAACCGAGTTAAGATTCTACCCTAAGTTTACCACGATGATTGTCCACTCTTGTCTGACACAGGGTTAAACCAATTTCCATTCTTGGATACTCCTGTTTGCTATACAGGCGTTGAAAAATTTGGGAAATCTGGCGGCTACGTCTCGGAGCAATTTCTATTCCATTATCCCTGACCGAAAACACCCATTCATCGTCCTGGTAAACGGCGCTAATATAAATTAGCGGTGTATCCTGTGAGCGGTATTTTATGCCGTTTTTAAAATAAATAATAACTACAGTTATTGAATAGTTATTGCCCTAACAAGGGGTAAATTGCTGTGAGTATATTCAAAAAAGTGGTTTTGTTTTTTAGTTGAGATAAAAAGAAAACTCTGTCACGTTTTCAGTATACTGCTCCCCTTCTACCTTATCTGTTGGATAATGTCCTATAATTTCCGCTCTGGTGTTCAGAATGAACCAAAATAGACATTTTTGTTGGAAAATGTTGGTTTTTGGCACTCTGTCCCTTAAAATAAACTTAAAGCGACTGAGTTAATCCAACACATAATGATACTCAATGAATAGTATAGAAGCGCTAGCTGTCCTGAGTTCGATGCTTCGTGAGCCGCCACTGAGTAACATTCAAGAACAAGTCTTTCATTTGACTTGGCAAGGGTTAACCTATACGGAAATTTCGGCTAACATCGGATATGAAGAGAGTTATATTCGAGATGTTGGTGCTAAACTTTGGCAACGCCTTTCTCAGATTGTTGGAGAAAAAGTAACTAAAAATAATATCAATACTGTCTTTGAGTACTATATTATCAACGGAACAAAAGATATTTCAGCCCAACCTCCTCTAGCCAACTTCAGCAATACTATGTTAAACCAAACCAGAACACCAGATCGGTTAGAATTCCCTGGTAGTCCTCTGCCACTTAACTCCGAATTTTACATCAATCGCCCCCCTGTCGAAGAAATCGCTTACGCGGAAATTGGCATACCTGGCAGTATCATTCGTATCAAAGCACCCTCAAAGATGGGAAAAAGTTCTCTGCTGCAACGGATTATTGCTCACGCTAAGGCGCAAGGATTCCACACAGTTAATCTTGACTTTCAACAAGCTGATGAAAGTGTTTTTATCAACCTGGATAAATTTCTGCGCTGGTTCTGCGCTAATGTCGCTCGGCAGTTGCAGCTCCCACCTAATCTGGATGACTATTGGGATGAAGATATTGGTAGCAAAGTTAGCTGTACCTTCTATTTTCAAGGATATCTGCTAGAGCAAATTGACACGCCGATTCTGCTGACATTGAATGAAGTTAATCGGCTGTTAGAGTATGACACAATTGCCAGGGACTTTCTACCATTACTGCGTTCCTGGCATGAAGAAGCCCAACTGGATGAGGGGTTTGAGCAACTGCGCTTTGTTGTGGTGCATTCGACGGAAATTTATACATCATTAAATATTAATCAATCTCCCTTTAATGTGGGACTACCCTTGGTTTTGTCGGAGTTAACGTTAGAGCAAGTACAGGAGTTAGCCCGTCGTTATGAACTCGATGGGATGGATGAGTCTCAAGTCGCCGACTTAATGGCAATGGTGGGAGGACATCCTTATCTAATTCAACTGGCATTTTATCACCTGCGTTACGCGGATCTTACCTTGGCACAGTTATTAGAAGAAGCACCAACCCTAGCGGGAGTTTATAGTCATCATTTGCGGCATCAATTCGCCACGGTGGAAAAGAATCCGGAGTTAGTGGCGGCGTTGCAACAGGTGGTGATGGCAACAGAGAGCGTGCGTTTAGACGCGATCGCGGCGTATAAGTTAGAGAGTATGGGGTTGATAAAACTACAGGGAAATCAGGCGACAATCCGATGTAAGTTATATCGGCTTTATTTGAGGGAACAACTCTCCCTGGAATCGCCAACTGATCCGCGTATTGGACAGTTAGAGCAAGAGAATCAACAGTTAAAGTATTTATCAAAAATTGATGACTTAACCAAGCTGGCGAATCGTCGCACCTTTGACGATCACCTCGCCCAAGAATGGCAGAAATTAGCGGAAGAAAAGGTTCCCCTGGCATTGATTTTAGCGGATATCGACTTTTTCAAATTGTTTAACGATGCGTTTGGTCATCTGACGGGAGACTTTTGTTTAGAGCAAATCGCCCAAGCGATTCGGGAGTGCGTTAAGCATTCAGGGGCTTTAGTTGCTCGTTTTGGTGGGGAGGAATTTGCCATAATTATGCCGCAAATAAATGGAGAGCAAGCGGTACAATTAGCAGAGCAAATCCGAGAACGTGTCAAAGCCTTAAATATTTCCCATGATCCCTATCGGATGTGCGGATATTCCTCAATTATCACCCTGAGTTTAGGGGTTGCTTCAATGATTCCCCATCCAGATGATGATCCATTAAAGCTGGTGCAGGCGGCTGATGAAGCACTATTTGAGTCAAAACGACAGGGGCGCGATCGCGTGACGATCCGGTAAGAGGTTCCGGTGGAACGTCTGTCAATTAATTGTAGGGGCGTGTAGGGGCGGGTTTAGCCACTCAATCTTGAATCCCACCGATAATGTATGTAGCAAAACCCGCCCTGACTAACATCAAAGACAAGACGTAGAAGGGCGGGTTTTGAATAAATCTTGATCATCAATAGCGAGAATAAAGTCCCTAAACCCGCCCCTACACCTTTAATTAATAAAATGGAATCTGTTTTTGATAAGACGTAGAAGGGCGGGTTTTGAATAAATCTTGATCATCAATGGCGAGAAGAAAGTCCCTAAACCCGCCCCTACACCTTTAATTAATACAAATGACAAATGACAAATGATGAATGACGAATTACTCACTTAATTACCAATCACAAACAACGCCCGATAAACAGGTTGTTTACAGGCTATTGTGTAGGTTTCTCGTTCGGTGGGAACAGGTAGAGGATTCGTGGCTAACCACTCGGTTCCTTGACGTTGAAAGGCTGGATTCTCGGTAAAGCGATCGCACATTTCTTGGGCTACGGCTTCAACGTCAGACTGGATAAAAACTTTGCCGCCTTTGACCAAGTATTTTGCCAACGTATTGACCAATTCCGGTTTGACGACACGGCGTTTAGCATGTCGTTTTTTGAACCATGGATCAGGAAATTGAATGGTTACGCGCTTTAATAGTCCCTGGGGCAAAGAGGCTAAAATTGGCGCTAATGAGTTATCGACATTGCAAAATATGAAATGAAGATTATCTAATCCTAACTCCGCTACCAATTCTTGGGCTTTCTCAACTAAAGGTTCTCGAATTTCTAATCCGAGAAAATTCCAATTGGGTTGTTGTGTTGCCATTTCTAACAAAAACTCGCCCTTAGCACTACCTATATCTAGATGTAGCGGTTGCATGGGTTGATGATATACCTTGTCCCACGGGGGAGGCGTTACTGGAGTCAGGTATTTTTTACTCAAGGGATTGACATGTTGGCGCACACGAACTTTTGGCAATGGTATCACCTCCTTCTTTTGTCAGGTATTAGGTTTTGCTATTCTATCAAGAAATCAGTGATTGGTTGAGTTTTGTCAATAGTCCTCAAAACTTTACAAATGACATAAGACGAATGATGATATTAACCAATCGGAAGTTCAATGATAAACTCAGCGCCTTTTCCAGGTTGAGACACACAACGTAATTGTCCGCTGTGTTTTTCCACGACAATCTCATGACTAATCGATAACCCTAACCCCGTTCCCTTGCCAAAAGGTTTAGTGGTGAAAAAGGCGTGGAATAGCTTTTCTTGTATCTCTTCAGGGATACCAGGACCATTATCAGAAATACGGATTTCTACTCGCTGGTTATCAATCCCTTTGGTACGAATCCAGATGGTGGGAGGCGCGGGGGTTGTATCACTCTCGGAAATTGTTTCGGAATTTTGCTTTCTAAATTCTGCTTCTTCTAAAGCATCAATTGCATTCGCCAGAATATTCATAAACACTTGGCTCAGGCGTCCAGGATAGCATTCAATGGGCGATAACTTTCCATATTCTTTAATCACTTGAATGCCTAAATGTTTCCCGGTGGGTTTGATCCGATGTTGCAAGAGAACCAGCGTACTCTCTAGCCCCTCGTGCAAATCAACCATCATCATTTCGCCTGCGTCGAGGCGAGATATATTCCGCAAGCTTTTAATGATTTGGCAAATGCGTTCGATGCCCAATTCCATCGACTTAAAGGTTTTGGGTAAATCTTTTACCAGAAAATCTGTGTCAATTTTTTGAGATTTATCTTGAATTTCGGTAACTGGATTCGGATAATGTTGAGCGTAGAGTTGCAGCAGTTTCAGTAAGTCTCGACTATATTCACCCGCACAGCTTAAATTACCATGAATCGAAGTAATGGGATTATTAATTTCATGGGCAACTCCGGCTAACATTTGTCCCAGACTGGACATTTTTTCACTTTGAACTAGCATGGCTTGGGCTTGTTGCCAATTGTTGAGGGCTTGGGCGAGTTGATTTGTTCGTTCTTCCACTCGTTGTTCCAATTCCTGGGTCAATGTTTGTAAGGCGGCTTCTGCTTTACCCCGTTGTTCAACTTCCTCAACTAATCGGGTATTCTGTTCTTCTAGGGTTTTGGTTAAGGTTCGCAGTTTCAAATGCACCTTGACTCGTGCTAATACCTCTTCCTGCTGAAAGGGTTTAGTGATATAGTCTACAGCCCCTAAATTTAACCCCTTAACTTTATCAATGGTATCGGTCAAAGCTGTCATAAAAATGATCGGAATCTCGTGAGTGTCAGGATTGGATTTCAGACGTCGGCAGGTTTCAAATCCGTCAATTCCTGGCATCATCACATCTAACAGAATTAAGGTCGGTGGATCATAAGCAATTTGCTCAAGCGCGGTTTCTCCATCAAGAGCAACGGCAATTTCAAATCCAGCGCTGGTCAGGGTTTCTGAGAGTATTTCTAGATTGTTGGGACTATCGTCAATAATTAAAATAATCGTTTTATTTAACTTGTCTATCATTGCCTTGTTGCGTTGTTCTATCCGGTTCAAGGTAGTAGAGTTGGACTTAAGCATGGCTATAATTTCTAGGGGGTAGCGATATGTTAATTGCGTTTAGTGAATGCACCGATTTTCCTCAATAAAATCTCGTATTTTTTTAAGCTGGAAGCCTTTAGCAAGCTGGCGGATATATTGAGCAAATGGGGCAAACTTATGATCAGAACTCTCGATACTATCAATTTTTTCGAGCAAAAGTTTAATCCGACCTTTCATGGCTAAATCCCAGAGGATGTCTAGTTCCTCTTCCGGAAAAATAATTGCTTCGGGTTTGCCCAGTTTTTGTTGCTCGTATGGTGTTACCTTAACCGCCGCTGACTGACTACCATTCCCTGATGCGGGTTCGTAAATCCAGGTCAGTCCCAAATGGTGTTGTAACGTCTGGAGTAGCTCATCAATTTGAACGGGTTTAGCCAGAAAATCATTACCCCCAGCTACCAAACTGTGATGCCGATCCATCTCAAACACACTGGCTGACGATACTACAATTAGCATATTTTTTAGGGTTTTGGACTGG
Source organism: Coleofasciculus sp. A1-SPW-01 (assembly GCF_040217205.1). Lineage (NCBI taxonomy): Bacteria > Bacillati > Cyanobacteriota > Cyanophyceae > Coleofasciculales > Coleofasciculaceae > Coleofasciculus > Coleofasciculus sp. A1-SPW-01. The sequence goes on from NZ_JAVJNP010000185.1 coordinate 26,439, forward strand.
CGAATGTGTCGCATCATCTCAAAGCCGTCCATAATCGGCATGATCAAGTCGGTAATGATTAGATCTGGCGTAGCTGTCATGGCGATATCTAATCCTTCTTTACCATTATTCGCCTCAATCACCTCAAATCCTAAAGGTTCGAGCAAATTGATGATGACTGAACGATTTTCCCAGCGATCATCGACAACGAGGATTGTGTGTGATTTGCCCTGATAGCCAATAATTCTACCCTGAGTGGGGGTAGTAATTTTTTGCATCCATTCTTGGGCTTCGGGTAAGTCTAGATCTACGGTAAATACACTTCCCTTACCGACTTCACTGTGGACTTGAATGGTACTACCCATGAGTTGTACAATCTTAGTGCTAATCGCTAAACCTAGTCCAGTTCCTTCCGCCTGACGTTTGCGATCGCTCACTTGTTCAAAGGGTAAAAAGATGCGTTGCAATTGTTGGGGACTCATCCCTACCCCGGTATCTTCGATTTGAAACCGGATTTGGTGATGGGGAGGGGTTGAGGTTTCTTGGGGATGAGAGACGCCTTCTGGCTTGTCTCCATTGTGTCCCCCGATACTGTGATTGTCTTGGTTATCTGCATAGCCGACTTTAAAGGTAACGCCGCCAGTATCGGTAAATTTAATCGCATTGCTGAGGAGATTAATTAGAACTTGTCGCAGTCGCTTTTCGTCTACGTGGATACCAGCAGGAAGGGATGATGTGGGTTGATAGATAAAGGAAATGCCTTTTGCATCCGCCCGAATCCGGCAAATTTCGACAACACCCCGCAGGAATGAGGGAAAATGAATATCACTGCCATGGAGTTCCATCTTCCGGGCTTCAATTTTCGCTAAATCGAGAATATCATTAATCAGCATCAGCAAATGAGAACCGCATTGATGGATGATGCGAACACCATCCAATTCGCGATCGCTCATCGTTTTTGATCGTTGCAGAATTTGGGCATAGCCTAACACTCCATTCAGTGGCGTTCGCAGTTCATGACTCATATTTGCCAGAAACTCACTTTTGGCGTTATTTGCCGTATCCGCGTCTTCTTTCGCCGTTTTTAGTTCCGCTGTACGTTGTTCTACCCGCAATTCCAGTTCAGCTTTGGCATCTTCCAAGGCGGTAAAGGATTCCTGCAACTGCTGCGCCATTTGGTTAAAGGATTTAGATAAAATCCGCAGTTCATAAATCCCTTCGACTTTGACTCGTTGATCAAGTTCCCCACTCGCGATCGCACAAGATGCCATACTCAGTCGTAAAATGGGTTGACTAATCCAACGCGAGGTAAATAATCCCAAAAGGGTGGCAAGAATCAACGCCGCTACACATAGCCGAATGGTTGTGCGCGTGTTGGCGTGGATACGTGCCATAAATTCCTCTTCGGGCACCACGACAACAATCAACCAATTGAGTCCTTGATCGTCTTGAAAGGAGAGAACTTGGACAAATTGCTTCTTTTTCTCTAATGTAAAATCTAACTGGTATTCTCCTTGGATAGTCTCAAAGCTACCAAATTTCCCAACTAAAAAGTCAGCCGTCGCCTTAATTAGTGGGTTATCACTGGTAATCGAGTCATTCCGTTCTGATTTCGCCTGATGATCAGTAGAGACAAATGTCTCTTCACTCATCGATGTAGCCACTAAGGTTCCCTTTCCCTTCGGTTCTAAAATAAACGTCTGTCCAAAGTCACCAATTTCCAAGTTTTCCAGGAAGTCCCCAATATGAGACAGAGACAGAATTGTACTGGTGACCCCCAGCAAGGTATCATCCTGATACAGGGGCAGACTTGCCGCGATCGCTAATGTATCTTCATTTTCATAGCGAAAAACCTCACTCCAGGTTGCCTCACCTGCTTTTACCGCCTTTTCGTACCAGGGTCGAGTTCGGTGATCATCGTAGGCAGGAGTTTCTAATAACTTTATCCGATTTCCTTGCTGATTCGCGGCATAAATATATTTAGTATAATTCACTGATTCATGAATTTGAAAATTATCCCCCTCTTGTCGCACCACTTCCAGATATTTACCATCTTCTGTACCGATGGCTGTAGCGCTAACCGGAAAAACTTGCATCTGATGCCAGACGGTTTTCTCACAATCCAGCAAATTGTCTAATTTTAATTGATTCAGACAGGTTTCATTGGCATTGAGTTGATTAAAGGCATGGGGGATTTGCAAATAACTATCGAGTTTCTGTTCAATTCGGGCAGCGATTTCATGGCGTAAATCACTGGCAAGTTCATGAACTGCTTGTTCACCATTGCGTAAGGAAAGCCAACCCGTCAATCCCACGGCTGCCGTAATTTGCAGCAGGAAAGGAATGACAAGGACAAGGCGCAAACGCATTTTTAGAGAGGGTTTTGCTAAAAAACTGGGTAACATCCGTCAGTGTTAGTCTACGAGTAATGAGTGGATTGACGACTCAGATGCTACCCTAATCTATTAAGAAATTTATTCAAAATTTGATAATACTACTGTATAACCTTTCAGTCTGCCAGATCCCCGACTTCTCTGCCAGATCCCCGACTTCTTAAAGAAGTCGGGGATCTCCTTTGAATCAATCAACTCCTTCAATTGGGGCAAACCCCTGACGTTGAATATTTTCGGTAATCGTGCGCGGTTCTAAGAATTGGAGTAAATAATCGGGTCCTCCCGCCTTAGACCCTACCCCTGATAGTTTAAACCCACCAAAGGGTTGGCGCGAAACAATCGCCCCGGTAATCGTGCGGTTAATATAGAGATTGCCAACTTCAAACTCGGTAGATGCTTGGTCAATATGGGAGGGGGTGCGGGAATATAATCCTCCCGTCAGCGCATATTTAGTTCCATTTGCCACAGCCAGGGCGTCTGGAAAATCTTTAACCCGAATCACCGCTACCACAGGACCAAAGATTTCCGCTTGGGCAATTTTGGCATCGGGTGAAACGTTGGTAAAAATCGTGGGACTGACAAAATAACCCGTTTCGGGGACTTCACATTCCACCGCAATTTCTGCCTCTTGTCGCCCTTTTTCAATATAGTCCTGAATCCGATTTCTGGCAGTCGCATCAATTACTGGACCAACTTGGGTACTGGGTAATTCCGCCGCCCCAATATTGAGCGATCGCGTGGCTTCAATTAATCGTTCGATAAAGGTATTATAGATAGGGTCGAGAACGATTACCCGTGAACAGGCGGAACATTTTTGACCACTATACCCAAATGCCGACTTCACCACGCCCGCCACGGCTTGATCTAAATCCGCACTTTCATCCACAATAATCCCATTCTTACCCCCCATCTCAGCAATTACCCGTTTCAGGTGCGTTTGACTGGGTTGAACGATTGCAGCATCGGCGTAAATCCGACATCCCACTTCCTGAGAACCCGTGAAGGCGATTAAATGGGTATCTGGATGTTTCACCATATACGCCCCCACCTGGGAACCTTTACCAGGGACATATTGAAACACTCCCTTCGGAATTCCGGCTTCGACTAAAATTTCTGCCAGTTTCGCCGCAATCACGGATGAGGTTTCAGCAGGTTTGAGGAGGGTACAATTTCCCGCGACTAACGCCGCTACCGTCATTCCCGTCGCAATCGCCAAGGGGAAATTCCAGGGCGAAATCACCACCGCAATTCCTCTGGGTTGGTAGACATAGCGATTGGTTTCCCCAGCCACATCATAGATATAGCCGCCCTCTAGCCGTTCCATTTCTGATGCATAGTAACGGCAAAAGTCGATGGCTTCGGAGACTTCTCCATCGGCTTCCCGTAAGGCTTTGCCGACTTCTAAGCATATCCAAGCCGAAAGTTCTTCCCGACGCCCTTCCATTAATTCCGCCGCTTGACGCAAAATATCCGCCCGTTGTTTAACCGGGGTGCGACGCCATCCGGGAAAGGCGGCTTTGGCGGCGTTTAAGGCTGTTTCGGCTTGTTCAATTGAGAGTAACCCAACTTTACCGATAATTTCACTGGGATTCGAGGGATTAACGGAATCAACGGTTTCGGTGGTGGGTTGATAGTCGCCATTAATGAACGGATAGTAGGTTTTCCCTAGTTGTTGGCGCACCTGTTGTAAGGCGGTTTGGGCTTTTTCTCTGGCGTCGGCTTGGGCGTAATCGGTATCCGGGGCGTTGGCGAATGGTAGAGACGCGCCATGGCGCGTCTCTACAGGTTCCTCGGTAACCACAGGCGGGGCGATTAATTCCTCAACCGGGCGTTCTTCTAAACTTTGGCGCAGGAAGGAACTATTGGCGGTATTTTCTAGTAAGCGACGAATCAGATATGCCATTCCGGGTAAGAGTTCTCCATAAGGTGCATAAACCCGCACCCGATGTCCCCGTTTTACTAAGGCTTTGGCGAGTTGATCCCCCATTCCGTAGAGAACTTGCATCTCGAAGCGGCGACGGGGAATATTCAACTGTTCCGCAATCGCGATGGCTTTGGCTTGCGATCGCACGTTATGTGATCCGATGGCAGCATAGAGATACTGGTGATTTTCTAGCAATAGCTGAGTCATCGCCTCGAAATTGGCATCGGTGGCGCTTTTTTGGTTATATACGGGTTGTTGCCAATGGTTTTGTAAGGATTTAATCGTTTCCTGATCCCAATATGCCCCTTTAACCAGACGCACGGTTAGGGGATTGCCCCGTTCTTTTGCCCAGGTGATAATATCGTTTAAATCCCCTTTACTATCGCGTAGATAGGCTTGTAGGGTAATGCCTAAATCCGTGCGATCGCGGAATTCGTTTTCCATCAACAATTCTTTGAGAATGCCCAGAGTCATGTCCTTATAGACATACTGTTCCATATCAAAATGAACCGCCGCCCCCAATTCCTTAGCACGACGTAACAGAATCCGGATGCGATCGCACACTCGTTTTTTGCTACCTTCTGGATCTAGGGGGTCAAATTGGGAATAAAATGCGGTTAACTTGACCGAGACTTGAACTCGTGGTAAATCTTCCCCATCAGCCTGGTCAATTTGCGGCATCGTTGACCAACTTTTCGCCTCCTGAGTCAACTGTTCCATCAAATCCAGATAGCGTTCCAGATAAGACTGGGCTTCGGTTTCGGTAATCACGGCTTCCCCGAGTAAATCTAGGGTAAATGCCATCTTATCCTTCCGCAGGCGTTCAATTGTCTTCATTACCTGCTTAATTGTTGCCCCAGCGATATACTTATTCGCTAGGGTTTCCACCGCCGTGGATACTGTTGACGCCGCCAACTGTCCCGGCATGGAGTCAGGATTCGCAAAATTGAGTAAATTTTTCAGGGCGGCGGGAAGTTCCACCGACTCATCCCCTAAATAGTCTTGTAAATGACGGGCAATCTCAGTTTTACTCTGGAGGGCGGGTAAGGCATCAATGAAGCGAAAAAGCTGTACTCGCAAACCCGGATTACTCATCGCCCAAGCTAGGAGTTTATCATCCCAGCGCATCTGATCACGCATTTGGGCAAAAAAGGAGCGTTTTTGCCGCGTGGCGTCGAGGAGGTGTTTGGCGATTTCGGTGGTTTGGGTTTCGTAGATGCTATTGGCGACTTGTACAACCACGGGCGGGTAGACTCCTAATTCTGGGCTAAGGCATTTATCTCGAACTCTTTATTATATCCCGCTAGAGCCAATCGTGCAGGTTGGTTGCCGTATCGGGATTCGGGGGACTTCCCCACGTAGGGGCTTGGTTCCCAAGCCCTTTCCGGCGCATCAAGTTTCACTCCCTGATAGGCATTCAGGGGAATTCCGAGCTCGTAAACTGTAATGAGTGCTTCCGTCAGAATTGTTTCAATCCCTGATAGGGATTCAGGGGAATTCCGAGCGGTACGGTGGGGATATCTCCCCATTTACGAGAAGTTTCAATCCCTGATAGGGATTCAGGGGAATTCCGAGAAACAGAATCAGCAGCTTTCACAAAAACAGTACCGTTTCAATCCCTGATAGGGATTCAGGGGAATTCCGAGGATTTAATTCGCGCTTGTTTGATTAGCGTTAATCTGTTTCAATCCCTGATAGGGATTCAGGTGAATTCCGAGCAAGCAGACCTCTGGAGAGCCAACCTTCAGGGAGCAGTTTCAATCCCTGATAGGGATTCAGGGGAATTCCGAGAGCGGTCATCTGGAAGCCTGACAGTATGTAGTTTTCATGGTGCAGTTGCGCGGCTGATAAAAATAATAGCATTTCAGGGGTATGGTTTGGCAAGAGGCAAAAATAAAAATCGCCAAACATCAGTCCCAGTAAGCCTTTCAGGAATTGCGCGGCTGAAATTTGGGCAGAGTCACCTTCAACCGCTTATTTAGAGGGAGATTCAGCCATTTTTCCGAACCGCCGGAAAAAAAACACCGACCCATCCGCGCTATCAGCCCAAAATCTCGTGTTATCCCGAAGGGGTTCACCGCCGATGAGCTCAACCTTTCCTGGGCAACAGCCACAGCGGAAATCAAAGGCAATACTATCCTAATCAGAAAGTCACGCTCCTTAAGTCTGGTGGGCAATGCCCACCCTACGGCATATCCAAAGTTTGAGCGATCGCGCCATGCCAATTTTCAGTGCCATCCATCCTAATCTAGCTTACTCACCGGATGCAGACCCCAGACGCGATCGTAAACTGGCATACCAACTATCACTCAAACTGCACTCAAACACCTATACTCCATCCACCACCCCATACCCACCACTTTGCCTGAGAACCAAAGCTTCAAGTAATTGTACTCAACTCATTACAAGAAACCGTAGGGGCGCATGGCGTGCGCCCATGATATTCACCCATAATATTGCAGGATACACCCCAAAAATTGAGTTAAGGGCGACCCGATCAAATTGAGTGAATAATATTGTCAATTGGTGCAAGCGGGTCGCCCCTACATTAAAATTAATCGCCAGGACAGGATAAAGGCAACGTAAACTCAAAGGTTGATCCTTCATTTAGCTGTTCGGCATTTAAACCTTAATATCAATTAATGGCACCATCCTTGCCGTAGTGCGAGCATCTTGCTCGCTACATCAAGCATCTTGCTCGCTACTAATACACAATTTAAATGCATTACAGCTTACCGCCATCAGAGACATTTACAGGTGCAGGACTTTACCTCCTGTACTACACAGGTAATTTTCCACCCTATACTGCGATCGCGCAAGCGAACAGCCATAACCTTTCCACACCAATTTATGCGGGGAAAGCGGTTCCGAGTGGTTGGCGACATTTTATATCACAAGTCATCTGATTAAGCTTTTCCGTGATGACTTTAAAAACGGCAAAATCCGCAATATTCCTTTTCCCTGCTGCACGTCTTGCTTGGCTAATTTTTGAGGTTGTGCTGTTAGTGTAAAGCCAGTCAATTTACGGTGCAACTTGCCTGTTTTGAGATATTATAAATTATTTCGGTCAACCCATTGAATTCAGTGATTCAATTACGATTACTTGTACAAAACCGCCTCTTTCAATGTTGAGATGCGCTCAAGTACGCTGTTGATTTCCTCTTGGGTAAGTCCATACTCATCCAGTGACTCACCCAAGTGCTTGGCAATTGCATCAAAATGTTCCGGTTGTAAGTCTAATCCAGCGTGGGCTTTTTCCATTGAGCGTCCAGTGTATTGATTGGGACCCCCCAACGCATGGGAAACAAAAGCGGTTTGATGACGCCGTTGCTTTTCCATATCGGTGTTAGCAAAAAAGTGACTGACGGTATCATCTGCTAACACACGTTGGTAAAAATCATCTACAATTTGAGCAACAACTGGCTGTCCGCCTAGCTTCTCGTATAAGGTTAGGTTTGGTGGTGTATGCATATTCGTTTCTAAAACTTAGCAATTTCTATTAACTATTCTATCTCGGTATTGAAGAGGTTACGTCTCTCTTGAGTACAGCAATAGCGGAGTAACCTCTCTACCGTAAGTTGGATTAAAAAAACTTGATTATATTGTTTTTCTATAAAAAATAAAAATTTTAAATTAACGATAGACATGACATATAGCGTCTCTAAAATATGGAAAAAAAAGCTTTTCTTAAGACTGTCTTAGGTAGAATGCCACTGAATTAAAGCTGGTGGGTTGAGCGAAGTCGAAACCCACCCTACGGTATACAGATCTTTGCGCTGTAATAAAGTACAGTAGATCAAAGTCCCCCTTCAGATCCCCCTTCCGTCCCCCTTAAAAAGGGGGAGACCAAAGGATGCTTCGCGTTTTGTTCAGCTTAACACTTTATCCATTGGCTGAGTTTTGATGAGGAAGAACTAACTCGGAATCCGAATTATCAGATTGAGAATTACCCGTTGTATCCGTTGGTAAAGGAGAATTACGGAACAGCAAAGTATAGATATCAGTCGGCATCTCAATATCTGCCGCTTGCAGTGCTTCTTTTATACGTTGACAGACTTGAGATGTCATCGTCAAAAACCCTAATCGCCGCGAATCCACCCAAAACCGCACTTCCAGATTCACCGTACTCGCCGCTAATTCCATTACCAAAATTTCTGGAGGCGGTTCTTTTTCTATTCCAGAAAGTGAAGTGAGAGCATTTTGAATCACTTGTTTTGCCTGAGTAATATCGGCATCATAGTCAATACCAACTGTGACCGAACTACGACGGCGCGGCGAAGCCGTATTATTAATAATACTGGCAGAGAATACTTCCTGATTCGGAATATAAACTAACCGCCCATCATAGGTTCTCATCGTCGTTGCCCGGAGGTTAATCTGCGTAATCGTCCCCTCATAATCACTAATTACCACCTGATCATTAATACCAAAGGGTCGAGCCGCAAGTAAAATTACCCCAGAGATATAATTACTCAAGACATCTTTAAGACTGAAACCAATCGCCACACTGGTGAGTCCTAATGCCCCTAATAACGCCCCAAAATTTAAACCCAAAACACCTAGAGTAATGATTGAACCCAGTACCCAGACGCCACCATAACCCAAGCGTCCAATCAGAATTTCCGTACTGCGATCGCCTTCTGTCCGTTGCGCCCAACTAAAGCCAATAAATCGCACTCCTTTCGCCACTCCCCAGGTAATCCCAACCATAACCATCGCCCCTAATAAAGAAGGGAGATTTGTTATAATATCCCGTAAAAGTTGCCGCACTGTTCCATAGAGACGCTGTCCCACATCAATCGCTAAGGGCGGTTTTTTTATTGCCAGATTCAATTGTTCTGCCCATCTCTCGGCTAAAGCTTCCACAGACAAACCAAAATCTTGGGCATCTTGCTGAGTAACCGTCATTAATACTCGGTTATTCAATCGCAACGTTGCCACTTGACGAGGGTCATCCGGTTTAACAGTTACCTGTCCTAAAGTTTCTGATTGTGCCAAAAGACTGTTAACCCGCCGATTAATAATTTTTGCCCGTTCTCTTGCGCCCAAATCCGCCAAGCTACCCATTTGGAATACAGGTCTACCTCTAACTAAAATATCGGCAAAATAGACTTCACTATCGGGATTACTTCTCAGGGAGGAATTCGCATCAGCGGGAATAGGAACCATCTCGTCTTGGGCGACACTCCGGTGAGGACTAGCTAGGAAAAGAAATCCAGTAGCAAATACGACAAGGCTTAATCGACGTGAACCGTTAGGTAGGATTTTCATCAGGTCAGTTTTCAGCGTTTTGAACAGATTTAGCCAAAACAGATTACCGGAAATTTGGGTCTAAAGCATCCCCTTTTAGGGGGACATTTAAAAATGTTTTGACGGAACGACCAACAAAATGTATACTAACAGTATAAACACACATAAAAAGCGGAGTTGGTAAGCGCGGATTATCTCTTGTATCCGGAACCCTGGTAGCTCCAAATCCTAAATCTTGTAAAGTGAGAGACGTTAGAGCGAGAATTCGATAAATCTCGATACATAATACCGTGGGACACACGGGAATTCAAGCTTGAGGAGTGAGCTGAAAGGCTCAAGTTATGCTCTGTAAGACCAATGGCAGATTATCTCATTCGTGAGACGAAAAACCGGAGGCAAGATCAGCCCAAGAATCACCGCTCCTTTAGGACGGTGAGTGTCAATTCTAGCTACGGACAGGTGATACCAAACATTATCCCCGTTATACCAAATCCGGGTTAACTACCCCTTTTAGATTAAATCGCAAAAACCCTGTAGAGACGTTGCATGCAACGTCTCTACAATCTGGACATAAAAGGGTTATGTATGACGGATTCGGTATTATAGCAACCGCCATAGCGGTTAGGACACATCATTTATGTAGAGACGCGCCATGGCGCGTCTCTACAATGGTGCCGAAAGTCCTAATCGATGTGTCTACTGCTATATAACCCAGTCCGCGCAGGCGGACGAAAGTTTGTGTAGCAGCGATTTCAATCGCCTCGTGAACATTCAATTGCGATGCCAACGAGTCACACCACCCGATTGATCAATCAGCGTAATCCCTTGGGCTTTGAGTTCATCCCGAATGCGATCGCTCATTTCAAAATCCTTCCGTTTCCGCGCCGAACTACGTTGCTGAATCAGCGCTTCAATTTCTGCATCACTTAACCCACTTGTCGATTCCTGACTAATTTCCTCCCCTTGCGCCTCAAGTCCAAACACCTGCGCCAATTCTACTAAGGTATGCCATTGTGCTTCTAATTCCTGGGGCGATGTCCGGGTTTTCCCTTCATGTACCAAAATATTCCCCTCACGTCCCAAGTCTTTTGCCAGTTCAAATAATACAGCTAACCCTTCAGCAAAATTGAAATCATCATCAACAGCAGCTTGAAAGCGTTCTAAAACAGCAGTTTGCCGTTTATCTGAGTCTTGCCACCCTAGTTGTTCACCATACTGATCCCCAAACAGCAATCCCTCCTTCAACGTATGCCACCCATTCGTCGCTGCCGCCAACGCCTCATCGGTAAAATCTAAGGGTTTGCGATACTGTGCCTGGAGGACAAACAACCGTACTGCCATCGGATCAGTCGCGCGATCGAGTAAATCCCGAATCGTGATAAAATTCCCCAGGGATTTCGACATCTTCTCCCCATTCACAATCACCATACCCGTATGTAACCAGTAACGCGCCAAGGGTTGACCCGTCACCGCTTCTGATTGGGCAATTTCATTCTCGTGGTGGGGAAACACCAAATCTGATCCACCCGCATGAATATCCACCGTGTCCCCCAAATTGTCCCGAATCATCGCAGAACACTCAATATGCCATCCAGGGCGTCCCGCCCCCCAAGGCGATTCCCAGGCGGGTTCTCCCGGCTTAGAACCCTTCCACAGGGCAAAATCAAAAGCGTCTTTTTTCTTGCCTGCCTCAGCATCCGCTACCTCAACTCGCCCACTCGCCCCCGCTTGTAAATCCTCTAACTTTCGTCCCGACAACTTGCCATACTCACCAAAACGACGCACAGCATAGTAAACATCTCCAGCGGCGGGGTAGGCGTAATTTTTTTGTTCTAGGTCATAAATTAGCCGCTTAATCCCATCCAGGCAATGCGTCGCCCGGGGATAGGCATCCGCCTCATCCACATTCAGCCGCGCCATATCCTCAAAATACGCCTGAATGAAGCGTTCCGAGACAGCCTCCATCGAGGTTCCCTCTTGTCGCGCCCGATTCAGGATTTTATCGTCGATATCGGTAAAATTCTGTACGTAGTTCACATCATAGCCGCGCCATTGTAGATAACGACGGGCAGTATCCCAGATAATGCAGGTTCTAGCATGACCCAAATGGCAATAGTCATAAGCGGTGATGCCGCAGCAATACATCCGCACCTTACCCGCCTCTATCGGGGAAAACGGTTCTTTGCGACGAGTCAGTGTATTGTACAGGGTTAGGGTCATGGCAAAAGAACAGTAAACTCAGTTGGGAACAGATACGCAATAATGGGAAAGGATTGGCATATCCAGCGTACAGCTTGATGTCTTATTGAATCACACCTGTACGTTATCTTCCTATATTCTGACGTTTAAAGACAGTTCAACATAGCGCCTTATGCAATCAGTCACAACTCAGTCTGTATCCGACCCAACCCTGGACGCTCCGAAACATGGCTTACCTGTCACGATTATTACCGGATTTCTCGGCAGTGGCAAAACGACGCTGCTTAATCATATCTTGAGCAACCAAGAAGGTGTCAAGACTGCCGTTTTAGTCAATGAGTTTGGCGAAATCGGCATTGATAATGAACTCATTGTTACCACCGGGGATGACATGGTGGAACTGAGTAATGGTTGTATTTGCTGCACCATTAATGAAGATTTAGTCAATGCCGTCTACAAGGTACTCGAACGGGATGACAAGGTGGATTATCTGGTGGTGGAAACCACTGGATTAGCCGATCCCCTACCCGTCGCCCTCACGTTTCTAGGAACCGAACTGCGAGACATGACGCGCCTCGATTCCATCGTTACCGTGGTAGACTGTGAGAATTTCAGTTTGGATCTATTCAATAGCGAAGCGGCATATAGCCAAATTGCTTACGGTGATATTATTCTGCTGAATAAAATCGATTTAGTTGATGAAGGTGATGTAGACGCCTTAGAGGTAAGAATTCGCGAAATTAAAGACGGGGCGAGGATTATTCGCACCACTCAATCCCAAGTGCCATTACCGCTGATTTTAAGTGTAGGATTGTTTGAGTCAGATCAGTATTTTGATGAGTCATCGGATCATGACCATGAACATCACGATCATGAGCATCACCATGACCATGATTGCGATCACGAACATCACGAGCATCACCATCACCATGATCATGATCACTCCCATCACTTAGAAAATGATGGGTTTACCTCGATTTCCTTCCAGAGTGATAAACCCTTCAACATCCGGAAGTTTCAATATTTCCTGGACAATCAACTGACAACGAATATTTTCCGAGCTAAGGGAATTCTCTGGTTTGATGAAAGTCCAAACCGCCACATTTTCCACCTCAGTGGTAAGCGGTTTAATATTGAAGATGATCAGTGGAAAGGGGAAAAGAAAAATCAATTGGTGCTGATTGGTCAGGATTTAGACCATGATAAGTTGTACAAACAACTTGAAAATTGTCTCTGTTTACCCTCGGTAAATCGAGGTAAGGGATTTGGGGCTTGACTACTGCTCAGTTAAGGGGAACTGGGGGGAAGAGTATTTTGACTTTTCATGGGAAGTCTTGAAACCGATTTTGTAGGGGAAATAAGGAAGATAGCTCATCCTCTTAAGCTGTTCGGCATTTAAACCTTAATGTCAAGAATGGCAAAATCCCTGTAGTGCGTTAAGCGAAGCCATGCCGCAGGCTTTGCATCTTGCTCGCTGCTAATACCAAATTTAAATGCATGACAGCTTATACCATTAACATAAGCCCCTGTTAATTAGGGTTTGCTGCATAAAGCCGAAACCATTAGCTATCAAGGCTTTGAGTGGCATTGATCATTGCTATTGTTCAAGGAAAAAAGGTCAAACCCTTTCATATCCTTGCACCACTATCAGGGAAAATGTACCATTGCTCCCCCAGCTCCCAGACGTTCCACCGGAACGTCTCTACAACCCCAGCTCCCTCTGCTCCCCCTCACCACAACACTTGATTTAAGGACATTCCGGATGCCGTCCCCCATGATTACAGATATATTGCAACTGATTGGTATCTAAATTTTTCGCCCGGGCAAAATTCACTCCCTGTACTCGCGCCCCCGACGCGGCGGATGGAGGTTGGGTGATAAACTGATCTGATTTAACAGGCACGGCTGTGGCAAACATAGCGCCTAGGAAATCCGTTCCTGTCAAATTCGCCCCGCGTAAATCTACCTCACTCAAATTTGTATTCTGTAGCTTGGCATTTTGCAATTGAGCCTGACTCAAATTTGCTTTAACCAATTTCGTCGAACTCAAATCCGCATCCTGTAACTTCGCATGACTGAAATTGGCTCCCGATAAATCCGCCCCTTGCCAATTGGATTGGGTCAAATCCGCAAAGCTAAAATCTCCGCCAACGGCACTTACTTGACCGAGACTTCCCCCATGTAAATTCACTAGAGACGCCTTTACCTCGCCTAAATTCGCCCCGGTCAAGCTAGCATTTTCTAATACGGCTCGCGTTAAATCAGCACCAATCAGTTGAGCGCTGCTGAAGTTCGCGCCAATGAGATAGCTATCAGCTAAATTTGCCCGATTCAGAATTGCCCGGATCAAATTTGTGCGAGCCATCAAAACATTGTTTAAATTTGCCCCCGTTAAATCAGCTTCCTTAAGTTCAGCCCCACTTAAATCGGCAATCCAATCATCAAATGTACCCCAGCGTTGATCCGCACCCGCCCCATAAAAACGGCTGTTTTGGAAACTGCCCCCAGTTAAGATGGCGGAACGGAAATTAAGTCCGGCTAGGTCGAGGTTATCCAAAACTAAGGTAAATTGAACTGAACGGGTGTCCATTTGACTCAAGTCAGTGCGACTCAAATCTGCGTCGTGCAGTTCACTACTGTAGATGGTGAGAATTTTCGCGATCGCGCGATTGGTTGCCCGTTGTCGCAAGGCGACTAACTGCTGCTCTCCTGGCGTTCCCCGACGGGCTAATGTGTCTCGGTCATTTTGTAGCGCCTGATTCAACCGTTGCAGGGGAGGTAGGGCTTCACCACCTTTACTCACCAACGCTTGCTGCAGGGTATCAATCAGACTTGGTGTGTTTTCCTGTCCCAATAAATCCACCAGAAACGGCACAGCACGGGGATCATCCAGCCTTGCTAGCGCCAGAATTGCACCTTGTCGTTCTTCTAAGGCGGTGGCGGAGGTAGAACTCAACTGCTTAACCAGCGCTAGAAAGACTTCGTTATTCTGTTGATTAACTTCTCGCCAATTTGCCTGACGTTGAATATACACCTGAGTCCCGACAAAAGTCCCCAAAACCGATGCCATTCCTGTAAACGAGAGAATTAGCAAGGTTGCGCCAGGATGACGGCGCATCCACCCCCATAGATGGGGGGCTTGTCGAGATGAGGATTGGGAGGTGAGGACGATGGTGGTTACGGAGGGATGATTCGGCTGATCATGGATTGATGTTTCGCTACGTTGATGCCAGCCGTTGTCAAATTCTAGGGTAACGGAGTGATCTCGACCTGTCTGCCAGCCGTTGAATGAGCCGGATGCCAATCCCTGAGACGCATTCACCACATAAGTACCTGCCATGCGATCGTGAAAGGCGCGGCGTCGTGAGTGAATCCAGCCACTGCCATGTTCGATGAGTAGCATGACTCCCGCCAATCCTAATAAGATGCCAAAGTCGGGAAAGGCGCCCGTATACCGCCACAGCAAATAGGCTGTACCTAGAGGAAGTCCCCAGCGCCCAACTGCCTCACGCCAAACTGCCCGGATTAATCCCGGTGGTGTTCCCATTGGTGTCACCACTCGCAGCTTTAACCACTGTTTGGGGGTGGTTTGCCCTGTTTTCCCCAATTGATAAAGTTGCCAACTAACTATGGTGATAGGCATAACAATTGCCCCACACCAGAACAAATTCGTCAGGGGTGCAACCTGGCGATTTAATCGCGCTCGTGGATATGCCAGGGTTTTCGCGATCGCCTCTTCCGTTGCTGCGACGACAGGGTTGATAGGAACGGGTTCAGCCGGGGAATGGTCTTTGGCATACTCGCCGATACTGTACGGAATGACCGCACTTGCCGTCACTAACGACACTTCCAGAACCACGGCTGCCAACCGCCGGGTCATCATCGGCAATGCCCGATTAAGTCGCAGTGAAAATGATCGACTAACCGCTTGATTATGGACTTGTTTTATGGTAGGGCTAGTCATGTTCAATTCTCACGCGACGCGGATAAAGGGTGGGCAACTATTGGGGAGACTTAGGGGTAATGAAAAATTTATACACTACATAGAGGATTATTCCCAATAGGGCAAGGCTAATTAACGAGGTAATCAGTTGGAAAACAGTCTTCAAGAGGGATAAACTCAAGCTGCCGCCGACAATCACCACAATAACTTTACCAACGGTAGGCAGGCTGTTAAACCAAGCACTGATTTGATTGAACCGTTTCTTCATCGGATAGGTGTTATAGAAGGGCGGTTGAAAGGGATTGCCCACGGGCGTGAATTGGTCGTCGTCTCGATTCGGTTCCATCTGCCAAGAGAATTAAGTTGTAGAAATCAGGTTATATGTTTTGATTTTATCGGTTTGAGCAAGGTTTCGGGCAATTCTTAGGGGTTATAGCGCTACGCGGCTAGGGGAGCTGGGGGAGCTGGGGGAGCTGGGGAAGCTGGGGAAGCTAGGGGAGATGAGGGAGTTCACTCAAAACTCGAGGTGTTCCCTGTTCCCTGTGACACACCGAGCGAAGTCGAGGTGTTCCCTATTCCCTATTCCCTGACAAATGACGAATGACGAGTGACAAATAACAAACAGGAACAGAGTCAGTTTCGGCGGGTCTATTAATGTACGACGATAAGTTTCAGAAAGACTCAAACAATAGTGGAGCCTCAGAGAATGAAACGACTGAAAAAGTGGATGATTGTGCCAACCACCTTAGCGATGCTGCTAGCGAACGCAGGTTTGCTCCATAGTCAGACTGTGCAAAGGTTAGCGCCAGGATTTAATGCCCTAGAACTCCAAGGCACTTCCGCTCAAGGGAACAATTGCCAAGTGGGTAATATCCAACCGCAGTATACGATCACCTTGGAACAAGACTTCGGTTCGTTGAACTTCAGCCTCCAAAGCGCTGGTCAAGCGGCTTTGATCATTGAACCATTGAATTCAACAGGTGAACCCGTGGCAAGTGGTAGACAATGTGTGTTAGCCACTGCGCCAGGGCAAACCGTTGAAGCACCGGGATATTGGGAAGAAGGCACTTACAAGATCTATATTGTCGATAGCACTGGAGGGCAAAGTTATACCCTCTCCATTAGTCAGTAGGTGGGACAAATGAAAGTTAACGGCTACTGAGCGTCAATTTGGGAATGCTTTTCGTAAAATACTCGCTTCCCGAAAAGAAGCAAGCTACGTCTTATGTCAGGGTTTGAGGGACTTTACAGAAACTAATATTGTTGAGTGTATTTCCACTAACCTACTGAGTCGCCATGGCTTGAACCCGCTAAGCCTTATATCTGACAATGGACTTAATCCTCAAGCTGCTTTACTGAAACCTCTACGGCGTCTACATCAATCGTACCCGGCGGCGTCAAGCGGTTAAACTGACCCTGTTCGACTTTCAACAATTCGCCACAGTTGGGACAGCGACATTCGGTACGATTAAACCCAGTAAACTCGTAGGCACAGACGGGACATTTATCCTCAACCAGGTTGCGCTGTAACCACCAGCGAAAGCCAATCCAGCCAATGACTGGTGCGAGGATGACTAACCCAATCAGAATTAAGAATCCGTTGACCAGCCAGCCCAAGCCAACTGTTCCCAGTAAGAGAAAGGTGGCTAATAGGGTGAGCCAACAGCCCACGCCTGATAGGTTAAACTGAGCAAGTTTAGGATCGTACTGGTTCACGGTACTTGTTGGAAACTGACTATCTCCATCCTAGTTCACATCCGCTCTAACCTGAGAGGGGAAAAGCTACACCCTACCAACAACGGTTTAACTGCTGATCATTTCCGCTGATGCAGATTGTCCTAAACGGGGTTCAGTACCGACAAGTAGGCGCTGAATATTGGCTCGATGGCGTAATATAACGTATAGTCCCGCCACAATCCCAAATAGCTGATAGGGCAATGG
This sequence comes from Coleofasciculus sp. A1-SPW-01, assembly GCF_040217205.1. Lineage (NCBI taxonomy): Bacteria > Bacillati > Cyanobacteriota > Cyanophyceae > Coleofasciculales > Coleofasciculaceae > Coleofasciculus > Coleofasciculus sp. A1-SPW-01. The sequence goes on from NZ_JAVJNP010000185.1 coordinate 44,068, forward strand.
TTGAGCTAAGACTATCATCAAAACAGCCACCGCGATCGCCGCCGCAATCGAACCCAGAGAAACAATCCGCGAGATACTGACGACCCCAATAAAGATTATCAATACACTCAGCGCGACGAACCAAGACATAGCGAATAAGACGCCTAACCCTGTAGCGGCTGATTTTCCTCCCGTAAAGTTAATCCAAATGGATTTACTGTGACCCAACATAGCCGCCAAAGCGACAACAGCCACCAACCAAGGTTTCCAGGTATCTGGTATCACCGATGTTCCCGTTAGGGCAAAGAAGCCATGTACCAACGCAACAGCACCCACTCCTTTCGCCGCATCAACCAGTAAAACGACTAAAGCTGGACCTTTTCCCAGGTTTCTCAAAACATTGGTCGCCCCCGTTGATCCCGAACCGATTTCCCGAATATCAATTCCTTTAACCAGACGTCCTGCCAAATATCCAGTTGGAATTGAGCCAAGTAAGTAAGCACTGATCAGCAGTAGCCCAATCCAACTCAACTCACGCATCATTGTTTTAAACCCTCCACAATTAAAAAGCTAGGGGAGATAGTTACTTTATTTATTGGAACATCTCCCCTAGCCGATTTTATATGGGAGCGTGTGACACGGGTAAGGGTATGGCAGGAAAATCGTAACATTCGTTACCTATATCTCCCTCTTATGACCGAAGGATAAACTACCCAGACCTGCTAAGAGCTGAGGTCTGGGTTTTTAGTAGCCCGCTCAGTCATCAAACAAGCTAAGCTGAACATACTTAATAGTTCGGCTTAGCTTGCACGATAACCCCGTGCCTCCAGGCTGGTTTATAGA